>JANOQP010000384.1:0-4115 GCA_031414895.1 Saprospirales bacterium | reverse complement strand
AGATTGCCCCTACCGGGTAGGGTGTTCAATTTCAAAGGAGCAAGGTGCTGCCATTTTTGGTCAAAAAAAAGCACGAATTTTAAACTTAACCACGATGTCACCCTGTTAAGGGTCTGCCCCGGCTGATGCACCAATTTTGCTTTCAAATCGACACTTTTTAGGTGCTTTTATTGAAAATTCGAACCAAAACTTGGGCAGATCCTTACAGGATGACATCGAGATTGGGCTTGAAATTGGAACATTTTTCAATCAAAAAACGGCAGCACATCCTTATTGAGGTTTTGAACACCCTATGCTTGCAGCATGACAACGTGCGCGAGGCATGAAATTCGCGCTTTATCCAAAAAAGGGGGTGCGGTCAAAATGGAACAAAAAGCAACAAAACCAGCGGCACCTGCCACCAATTCCGTGCAAACATTTCTTGTTTCAAATCAAGCCCGCGGGGGCTGGAAAATGGCATTGTTGAACTCGCCCGCCCAATTTTCGGCAAAATGAAAGCCGTTTTTTTCGCTGAAATTTTCAAAAACAATGGGTTCGGCGGCCCATTTGACCAATTTGGCGGTTGCCAAAACATGGCCGCAGCAATTGCACACGCAAAACGGCGGGCAGGTGTCCTTTTCGTGTTCGTGGGGGCAGTTTTTGTGGGAATCCGTAGAAAAATCGGCCAATTGCCCGCCGCCCAATCTGTCCAAATCATGGACATCGGTGCAGGGCATCGCGCCCAAAACCAAGAAATAAAGGCTGAAAATTTGGCAAAAGCGTTTCATCGAAAGGGCGAATGTTGATTGCTGCGTGCTGTTTGATCGCCGGGTCAAAGCAACCACTTTTCTTTGGAAAAACATGGGCCAACGAAATCGCTTGTATTGAAACGGTCACATCAAAGTGGGTGGCCCCACGGATTGAAGATTACGGAATTCGGATTGCCCCACATCCAATTGCACGCGGTGCCCATCCGTAATCCTCATTCTGTAATCCGCAATCGAATATTACCTTCGCCCCAACAAACCATGCCAACGAAGTGTCCGAAAGCCTCGTCCTGATCCCGACCTTTAACGAAAAAGAGAACATCGCTGCCATCATCGAGGCCGTTTTTGCGTTGCCCGAAGCGTTCGATATTTTGGTCATCGACGACGGCTCGCCGGACGGTACGGCGTTGATTGTCAAGAATTTACAAAAGAAATTTCCACTAAATCTTTACCTCCTCGAGCGCGCCGGGAAGCAGGGGCTTGGCCGCGCGTACATCGCCGGGTTTGAATGGGGGCTGGCACGCGACTTCCAATTTATTTTTGAGATGGACGCCGATTTTAGCCATCCGCCGACCGACTTGCCGAGGCTCAAAGCGGCCTGTGCGACCGGCGGGGCGGACCTTGCGATTGGCAGTCGGTACGTCCCCGGCGGCGGCGTGGTCAATTGGCCGTTCGACCGCAAATTTTATTCGATGGGCGGCTCGATCTATGCCCGGATGATCCTCTGGTGGGGCATCAAGGACCCGACGGCGGGCTTCGTTTGCTATCGCCGCGAGGTGCTGGGGGCAATCGATTTTGGGAAGATCCGGTTCGTCGGCTACGCTTTCCAGATCGAGATGAAATGGGCGGCGCGGACGCTCGGTTTTTGCATCCACGAGATCCCGATCATCTTCAAGGACCGCGAACTTGGCGAGTCAAAAATGTCGCTCAGCATCGTGCAAGAGGGCATCATCGGCGTTTTGCAAATGCGGTGGCGGAGCTTTTTTTCCAAATATTCGAGAGGCTGAATTTCCCCCAAAAAAAATCGCCCCCGCCGGAAACATTTCCAACGGGGGCATTTTTTTTGCCTAAAAAAAACCGGGCATTTTATGGTCAAATCCTGACCAGCCGGGCCACTTCAACGCTGTTCCATTTTTCAAAAATAATTTGATAAATGCCTGAATGCCAGGCACTTGCGCTCAATTCGAGGGTCGTCCCGGCGAGCAGTTCGCCCGATTTGAGGAGCCTGCCCGAAAGGTCGCGGATGAAAAAGCGGGCATCATCGTTCCCAAAATTATTGATGGAAAATACGTCCGTCGTGAAGTTTGGCGTGGCCGTAATCTCGCCCGTTTTTGTGGAAAAGTCGACCGATTTGATGGCCGAAATCGATTCCGCGCCATCAATGTCCACCGTCCGGAGGCGGTAAAAATTGGCCCCACTTGCCGGGCGCCTGTCCAAAAATGAATAGTCGCGCCCGACGGCTGTGCAACCCTCGGAGGCTGGGGCTTCGCCGATTTTGTCGAAATTTTCCGAGTCCGTCGAACGCTCGACCTCGAAGCTGCGGACATAGCACTCGGAGGCGGTCTCCCAGTTTATTTCGGTGGAGGCGAGGCGAGGCTTGGCCTCGAACTTGACAAGCTCGGCGGGGAGCACCGCACCGTTGGCTGTCAATGTGTAATTGTTGCTGGTCGCAATCAACGGATCGAGGATGGCCTGGGTGTAGTTGAAGCCGCCAATCCTGAAGATGACATCGCCGTCGTTGCCAGCGGAGGTGATGGTTGCGGGGTTGAACAAATTGATTCCCGAGGTGGCCGAGAGCACCAACAGGGAATTGTTGGTGAAATGCAGGCTGCCCGTGGCAAAGATGTTCATGCTCACGGTGCCAGTCATCACTATGTCCGGGCTCATCGGGATGGTGACCGTGTGGCTGACGTTTAGCATGCCGTTGAACCCTGCTAGCGGGACGCCGCCCAGCCAAGTGCCGGGCAAGTCCCAGTTACCGGCGGTGTTTGTGGAGTTTTGGCCGATCAGGCTTTGGGGGGAAATCAGCCATCCGCAGATTAGGAGCGCAAAGGAGAAAAGAGGGTTGATGTGCATTTTCATGGCAATGAAAATATTTGGTGAAAAAAAAGTTTGTCAAGGACGGACGTTATCGTTGTCACCCGGCAAAGGTTCACGCACAACTGGTGTCGAATTGGCCCTGAATTTTCGGTTTTAGTGACTTCAAAATACTTTCTGCATCAACTTTTACGGGAACATAACCATGCGGACTTGCCGCTCAACAACAAAAAAAGCTCGCCACCTTCCTCAATTTTCAATTGCCGCCTTACTTCAGCCGCCGAAAGCGCGAAACTGCGCACGACCACGTTGAGCCGCGAAATCCCCTTGTTTTTGAAATGAACAGCCAGTTTTTTGGGCTGCCAATCCAGTTGCTCGACAATCTCGAACTGGCGGGCGGGGCAATTTTCGGCCCTGTTTTTTGAAAGGAAAAAGCCGTTGGGGGAGGTCAGTTCGCCCGATAAATTGGGAAAAAACTGGCCGAAAAATTCGCCGACCATCCGCATTTTATAAAAAGCGACATCGGGTTCGATGATGAAATTGGCGGTTTTCGGGTCAAAAACTGGGCGGGGCGGGCTGACTTCTGCCGGTGCCGATTTTTTTTCAAATTCCAAAAACTGGTCGTCGTGCCAACATTTCACGACGAATTTCGGTACTCGAAACTCAAAACCCGAAACTCGAAACTCGAATTTCAACCAAAGCTCCTTGCACTCGTTGCCGATGGAAAGCACGCCAATTTCGGCCACACCAGGGAACATCCGCGCTGCCGCATCGACATCGAACATGGGTGAATATTTCACCAAAACCTTCCGCCCAATCTTTTTCAAAGTGGGCAAAATGGGGGAAAGGTCAGGCTCGCAATCGGCGGGCAGGAACATTTTTTTGCCCCGCAAATCGCGCCGCGCCGGGTCGAGGTAAATCGAGTCGAAGGGTTCGCCGGCCCAGTTTTTGATGAAATCTTCCGCATTTTGGGTCAAAACCTCCACATTTTGGATGCCCATCAGGTTGAAATTGTGCCGGACAACCTCCGCCAAAATCGGGTCGCGCTCGATGGCGATGACCTTTTTGAAATTTTTTGAGAAATAAAAACTGTCCACGCCGAGGCCGCAAGTGAGGTCGAGGCAGGTCTCCCCTGAAATGTTTTTGGAAATCGCGGCGAGCTCGGAACTGCACTGCTCAAAAGCCAGCGGCGGCAAAATCGTCCGCGCAGCAAACCAAGCAGGGAGCTTCGTTTTTGCCCGTTGCAAATATTTTATCTGGGTGGCCAGCGCAGGCTGCCGGGTTTTGAGCGCGACGGCCTCGGGGAGGTCGGCGAGGTAGGTTTCGACGAGG
>JANOQP010000383.1:0-1951 GCA_031414895.1 Saprospirales bacterium | reverse complement strand
TTTTCATGATATTTTTTTGGTTTGGTGAAAAAAACGGGTTCAATAATTGGATTCGAAGGTATGCCGAACAATTGGACGGCCTGTTTTTTTTAACGCAATTTTGACAAATGAATTGGACTTGGCCAGTTTTGGTCAAATTTTAACCAAAAATCAAAGCGTCGCGGTCATCCCGATCTGCCACGAAAAGGTGGTCAGTTTGTCCTTTCGCGCCCCGATGCCCTCTTTTTTGAGGGTATATTGCACCACCGGCTCGAAATAAACGCTCGTCCGCCCGCCCACTGGCCGCTCAAAACGAAACCCGGCATCGGCGGTCAAAAAACCGTTTTCACGCAAACTACCGCCCTCGAAAAGGCCGCGCTGCTCGGTTTTGCTTTTCCGAAAAAGCGCTGCGATGACGGGCGAACCGGGGACGGCGGCATTTTGGATCTTAACGTTTTGGCGGATATCGTTTTTTTGGACGACCGCATTTGCCGAAAACCCGGCGCGGGCAGAGACCGAAAGGTGCTTCACGCGGGCAATTTTTGCCGTCGCGCGGACGGGAATGCCCATGATTTCGTATTCCTGTTTGGACGTGAGCTGTTTTGCAAAACCGGCCTCCACGCTCCCGGCGATGATCTCGACCGGACGGCTGAAATTTTTTGCCTGATAAATAAGTCCGGTTTCATAGCCAAAACGACCCTTTTTTTGCCCAAAAGTGAGGCCGCAGGCGTAACCGTTGACCAATTGGACGATATCGGGCTCGCCATATTCGCTTGACGGCGTACGGATGAGGTTCGATTCTGGGGCGAGGAAAACACCAACTTGGAGTTGCCGTTTTGGCTTTTTTTCAAAAAAATAGGCGAGCGGCAAAAAGGCGGGGGCGATGGGGTTTTCGACCGGCGCCAACCGGGTCTCGATGGTTTCCAAACTGGCAAAACGTGCAAGGGCCTTTTTATTTTCATTCAAAGAATTGAGCCCCGAAACACAGTTTTCGGCAATCGGCCCGGCTGGCCCTTGCTCTGTTTTTTTGTCCAAAAAATAATCTTGGATGGCATTGAAAAATTCCAACGGGAGGGAAATCCCGGGCGCAGTTTGGATCCCGTATTTATCGAAAATGGTGCCTTCGCGAATTTTGTTTGGGTCAACCAACCCATCGTTTCCAAAAACGGGAGATCTGTTTTCACCCAACAAAGAGGGTTCATTGATATTTTCAGCAACGCCGTTGGCGGGTTTTTTCTTTGAAAAATTGGCCACGCCCGGTTTTTTCCCGGCCTCGTTCCAATCGGCGATGGCCCCGTTTTTGGGGATAAAAAATTGCTGTTCGCGAGGTGCTTCAATGCCGAGCCAAGTCGGCAAATTGCCCAAAATCAACAAAACGATGGCCATTTCGAGCAATTTTGTCGAAACGACCTGTTTGCGCCGGGCGGCAATCAGGCGCAGCCGGGCGGCCATTATTTTCCAGTGCTGTTCGTTGTAGGCAGTTTCGAGGCGAACGATCTTTGGATAAACGACCTTGTCCACTTCTTCGACGGCGGGCGGGATTTCTTCCACAAAAGGTGCATTGAGCCGCTGTTCGAGCTTCGCCCACGACTCCGGGTTGTACGGCACTTCCAAATTTTCGAGTTTTTCCTTGATCTCGCGCTCGGAAAAGTTCTGGTCAGTCATATTTCATGCGTTTGGCGGCGAAGTATTCTTGCAATTTCAGCCGTGCTTTTACCAAATTTGAGCGGGAGGTGGATTCGTTGATGTCGAGCTGGTCGGCGATTTCCTTGTGGGAATAACCCTCGACGACATATAAATTGAAAACCGCGCGATAGGCGGGCGAGAGTGTCTGCACCGCTTTCAGGATCTCCTTTTCGGTATAAACCGAGAGCGCGTCCGGTTCGTCGGTGCTGATATGGTAGGCTTTTTCGATGTCGGAGGTGCGGCGGCGGATGGCCTTTCGATAAAAATCAATGCAATTATTGACCAT
>JANOQP010000382.1:0-1839 GCA_031414895.1 Saprospirales bacterium | reverse complement strand
CGAAGGGTGCGGAGATCTTAGCGACGATTTAATAGAGAGCATAAAATGGCTACATTCTGACAAAGGGCACGGCTGTTGTTCAGATCATAGTCAGGCTTTTATAGCGATGTGCTTGGTCAATCAAATTTTTGCGCGTGAGGTTCATCATGCTTCCCACACCTTCAACGAATATTTTGACCCAAAAACCGGGAAATGGGTCTGGGTTGATTCGCAGTTTTGCCTAATGGCGAAAAATGAACAGGGCGAACTTATGGGCATTGCTGAAATTTATGAACTGTTTCAAAAGGGGCAAATACCCGATTGGTATTTTTATGGAACTAGCAACCACTTTCTGTACCACAAAGTAGATATAGAAAAAGCAACGAAATACTTCAACAAATCCGAATTTGGATTAATTGCGATGACTCTTGGCAACAATGTCTTTGAAAATGACCATTTTAATAAAAAATATTCCAAACTGCCCCGCGAGGTGCGTCAAGGCTTGCTATTATTGACAGGGGTACAACCATCCTATTTAATATTTGATCCCTTTAACCAAAAAAAATCCTATTTTACACATTTAAGGACGGTTACCAGCCTTTTGATGGGCCTGCTCCTGATCGTTAATTTGATGATACTATTCAAAAAACCAAGTTCATTAAAATTGAAAAACCAGCCTGATTTGCTGGTTAAACCTGAATCCATTGCAGCATAAAATTTCCACTTTGCTCATTGACATCATCGCCGGCGCCCGCCCCAATTTCATGAAGATCGCCCCCATCATCGAAGCGATAAAATGGGCAAAAAAATCGGGCAAGAACATCGGTTTCCGCCTCATCCATACCGGACAACATTATGACCGGAACATGAGCGACAATTTCTTCGAGCAGCTTGGCATCCCCCACCCCGATATCAACCTCGGTGCGGGCGGCGGCACACAGGCCGAACAAACCGCAGCCATTATGGTCGGTTACGAGAAGGTCTTGATGGAAAAACCGAGCAATTTGTGCCTCGTCGTCGGCGACGTGACCTCTACGATGGCCTGTTCGATTGTCGCCAAAAAGATGCAAATCAAGGTCGCGCACGTCGAGGCGGGCATCCGTTCGCACGACTTGACGATGCCGGAGGAAATAAACCGGATGGTCACGGACAGCATCACCGACTATTTTTTTACGACTTCGGCGGTCGCCAATGCCAATTTGCGCAAAGCTGGCATCGCCCGCGAGCGCATTTTTTTTGTCGGCAACACCATGATCGACACGTTGCTCCGGCAGCGTCCGCGCTTCCAAAAACCAGCGGTTTGGGACACGCTTTTTTTGAAAGAAAAAGGGTTTTTCGTCATGACCCTGCACCGTCCGGCGAATGTGGACCAAGCCGAGAAACTCCGCAGTTTGATCCACGAGATCACCTCGAACGCGCACGGTTTGCCCATTATTTTCCCCGTCCATCCGCGCACGGCCAAGATTTTCAACGACCTCGGCATAGCAGCACCGAACCTCCACACAGTTGAGCCGATGGGCTATTTGGAGTTCAATTTTTTGGTCGAACGCGCCCTTTGCATCATCACCGATTCGGGCGGCATCACCGAGGAAACGACCGTCATGGGCGTACCTTGCATCACCCTCCGCGACAACACGGAGCGGCCAGAAACCGTCTCCATCGGCACCAACGAACTGATCGGGACCGACCCAAAAGCGATTGCGCCCGCAATGAAAATGCTTTTTGACGGGCGTTGGAAAAAAGGGGGGATCCCGCCGAAATGGGACGGGAAAACGGCTGGGCGGATTGTGAAGGTTCTATTGAATATGAATTCCCCAAAAGTTTTCAATGGAAAAAATACGTAACTGGTTAGCAAGCAAC
>JANOQP010000381.1:0-1719 GCA_031414895.1 Saprospirales bacterium | reverse complement strand
CGTATTTGGTTAAATGCACATATTTCGTTCCAATATGTAATGTTTATCGCGAGTATCAAAACGACCGCTAAAAACGACAGGGAAATGATCAAAAACCAGCGGTTTTCTTTGATGAAATCGTTCATTTACCAAGTGCTGTTTGGGTAGGTCCGCTGCATATATTGCAAATCGGCGAGGATAAAACCGAGGTGTTCGGTGTGCTTCCCGTTTTTGCCGAGGTAAAAATTGGCGGCCCGGTTTTTCGGCATTTCGAGCGTGGCCTCGGCGAAGATCTCGGCCACTTTTTCTTCCCATAACTCCTTGATTTCCAACAAGTTGGGTGCGATGCCGAAGTTTTCACAAAGCTCGTCGGCCCCGTTTTTCACAAAAAGCTCGCCGACGTGCATCCAAAGTTCATCGACCGCATTTTGGGCCTTTTGGTGCGAAATTTCCGTGCCGTCGCCGAGGCGGATGACCCATTCCGACGACCACCGTAGATGGTAGGTTATTTCCTTAAATGATTTTTCGGCGATGCTGCGCAAAGTTTCGTCGTTCGAGTTTTTCGCCAGCCATTCGTTGGTGAAATAATCAAAGGCATCAAACAAAAATTGGCGGACAATCGTGACCGCCCAATCGCCATTTTCTTGTTCCAACAGGTTCGGGTGCCGAAATTCGGCTGCTTCGCGGAACATGGCGAGATCGTCTTCCGTCCGGTTTTTGCCCTCGACCGCGCCCGCGTGGGTCAAAAGCGAACGCGCTTGCCCAATCAAATCGAGGCCGATATTCGAAAGGGCGATATCCTGTTCGAGGATCGGGCCATGGCCGCACCACTCGCCGAGGCGTTGGCCGAGGATGAGGGCGGAGTCGCCGAGCCTCAATAAATAGTCGAAATGTGCGGTTTTTAAGTCCATGTCAAACGCCTTTTTTGGCTCCGTAAATTTGAATGTGCAACCGGTCGGTATAGTTGAATTGGTGCCTTTTGCAAATCTCCACCAGCCATTCGCGCCGCTCGACCAGTTTTTCGCGTGTCGTCGCTTCGGGCATCAAAAAGACCTTTTCGGTTGCGACTTTGTATTTTTTCAACAAAATAAAGACCTCCGTAAGGTCGTCCGGCGCGGCGATGACAAACTTGAAATTGGCCTTTTTGCTTTTTGAAAAAAACTGCATTGCGCGGGTTTTGTCGCGCAGTTTTTCGGGGTTTCCAGAGTTGGCAAGTTTCGGGGAGACATTGTATTGGTTGGCCAAAAAATCCAGTTTTTCAATCGCCGCAAGCGTGCCGTTTGTCTCAATTTCAAAATGAAAAAGCGGGTTTTTGCTCCGCAATTTTTCCATCAATTCGACCAAACCTGCCTGTTGCATCATCGGTTCACCGCCGGTCAAAACGACATTTAAGCAATTGAAAATCAACACTTTACGCGCAATTTCCTCCGTCGAAACTTCCGCAATCCAGTCTTTTTTCAGGAATTTTTGATAGCCCGGCCCATCATCTTTTTCGTGCAAAAAAGGGGTGCCGACCCAGTTCCAAGTATAGTCCGTGTCGCACCAGCGGCAATGCAAATTGCACAAACTCGTCCGCACAAAAACGCTCGGTCGCCCGAGGTTTTTGCCCTCGCCCTGTATGCTGTGGAAGATTTCGGGGCTACCGTTGAGCCGTGCAATTTTCATCGGAAATAGCCGATTGTCGAATGCCTATTTATTATTGCCTATTTATGAATGTTTTGATTTACGATTTACGAGTGA
>JANOQP010000380.1:0-4572 GCA_031414895.1 Saprospirales bacterium | reverse complement strand
AGGTTTGCCAAGAATGTCAAAGAACTAAAAATTATCGCCCACGTCGGCATGTTTAAAATTCAAAACTCCATCGAATTGGTCAAATCATTTTTCAATAGTGATAATTTTTACTTTACTAATTCATAATGTCGTTATCAAAATTATCCATTTTGCAAGAAAAATCAATCCCAAGAATCAAGCAAAAACCGAGCATCAAGTACCCAAATTTAGAAGCCGCACCAAAAATATTCACGGCTGTAAAGTTCAATTTTTTCATGGCAAAAAAATTAGGAGATTGAAGTACTGCCAAATCAAATATCGTTTGAGGCAAATTGATGGACAATCCAGTTTTGCAAAAAACACGTTCGTTTTGCAGGACAAAAGTCTACCCTCCCCCAAATTAATCTCCGAAATCTATTTCCGAAATCGGAAGTGTTACTACCTTTGATGGCAGTAAAACCACCCAAAAGATGCCCAGACCCGCCAAAAAGAACCGCATTTCCCAAATTGGCCACAACATCAAACTTGTCCGCGAGGTCGTTTTTCGCTGGCCTGTCAAAATATTCGCCGAAAAAATGGAGGTTTCAGAACATACCGTCCGCGACTGGGAAAATGGCCGGACGGACATCCCACATTACCGAGTTGTTCAAGCTGCAAAAATATTCAACATGACCTTGCCCGAATTAGAAACCGCCCATCAGTATCCGTTGGTGCACATCGAAAGCCAGCACAACAACCAAGAAATAAACAATATCGGCACCATGCACTCCGATTTGGAAGGGCAGAACGAATTCATCCAAGAGTTGAGGGCAGATAAGGCCGAACTGAAAGAACAATTGGCGAAAAGGGATGCCCATGTTGAGAAATTGAAGAAACAAGTGGATGAACTTTTGGCAAAATTGGGGCAGCAATAACTCGCCCATTTGCCCCTGCCCAAAAAGCCGTTGAAAGCGGGCCGCCACCAAAACCGGCCCGCTTCCTTTTTTTATGGTAAAAAAACTGACCACCACCGTCCGCATCGGCGAGGCAATCGTCCCGGCGACCATCCACCTCGAAAGCCGCCGCGGTTTCCGGGCAAGTTTGGGCAAGAACGGGCTGATCCTCCGGCTCCCGGCGCGCACCTCGCAGTCGGAATTGCAGGAAAAACTCGTCTGGGCGACCGATTGGCTGCAAAAGGTTTTTGAAAAAAAGCCAAAACTTCAACTTGCCCACCAGCAAAAAAACTGGAAAACAGGCGACGAGATCACCGTCGGGAAGCGAAAATACCACCTCGAAATCGAATTTGAGGACCGCGAAACGCACGCCGCAAAGCTCCAAAACTCAAAAATTTCGCTCCGTTTGAGCCGCCGCGACAGCCCGTTGCACCTCCAAAAAAGCATCAAGACACTCCTTTCGCGCACCATCGCGCAGGATTTTTTGCCCGAGATCACGGCCCGCGTCCACGAAATCAACCAGCGGTTTTTCAAAAAGAACATCCAATCCGTCTCGCTGAAATACAACGCCACCAATTGGGGCAGTTGCTCCTCAAAGGACAATATCAACCTCTCCACGCGCCTCCTTTTCGCGCCGCCCGAAGTGGTCGATTATGTCATCGTCCACGAACTTTCGCACCTCGTCGAGATGAACCACAGCGACCGTTTTTGGGCCGTCGTCGGGCGGGTGATGCCGGATTATGCCGAAAAGGAAAAGTGGTTGAAGAAGCACGGGCCGCTCTGCGATTTCTGATTTCGCCACCCGGGATTTTTTAACACATGGGCACACTAGTGGTTTTCACATGGCCCACATAGATGTTTGCAAGCAAAAAGCCCATGATTTCTTTGTGGTGAATAGGTGCTTTTTCCTAAAAAGGGTAGGGCCGCAACCGACCAACTGCCCCGCTTTTCAGGGTTTTACAGCTGCCGCCGGGGCCGCTTTTTGCACCGTCGTCGCGGGCAGGGTGGACAGTATTTGACGGGCCGCCTCCATCGCCGAATTGCGGACAACTGGTTGGTTTTCAACGGGTTGCGACGGGTTTCTCAATGAAATATTGACCCAAAAACTGCCCGCCAGCAACAAGGTGGCGATGGCGAGGGCTGCGAAAAATTGGCGGTGCGCTTTAGGTTTCATGACTTGAAAGTAGGGAGGTGACTTTTTTGAATTGGACACAGTTCCAAGAAGATTGGTTGCAGAAGGGCAGGGGTTCTTTCAAGGCCCGCCCATTTTTCGGTCAATTTTTGATCTTCGAAAAATTGGCCCCGCTGACCGAAACACGGCTTTTGGCGGCACAGTCGAGCCAGATGCCGTTCCCGATTGTCGCCCCGACCTCGGCACGGGCCGAATCGCGGAGCACCAGGCGGAGGTCGCCGATGGTGCATTTTTCGTCGATATCCACCTTGGCATTGGCCCCGGTCTCGATTTTCAGGCCGCCCAATTGGCAGTCGCGGACATGAAGTTGGCACTGGTTGTTTTCGTAGCCCGGTTTTTTGCGGTTCGGGGCTTGTGCGACCTCGATATTGCCGCCCTCGATTTCAATCAAATAAACGCCGATATCCGACCGGACCGCCGTCAATCCCGACGGGCAGAGGACGACGATCTCGGCATAATTGTTCACGGACTGGTCGGAAGGGTCGGCCAATTTGCCCTGTTTGTCGGCAACCTGGTTGATGAAAAGCGTGTCGCCGCGCTGTTCGACCACGGCGGATTTCCAAAAATTGAAATCGCTGGCGAGCGCAAAACGGTCGCTCTGTTGGATGCGCAGCTCCGAGTTTGGTTCGAGCATCGATTGGAGGACGACGACCTTGAATGGCCGGACGGTTTTTTCTTCGTAGCCCGGCTCGAAGTCCATTTTTTGGCGGTCGGCGTAGGCGGCGCGGACAGAGATTTTTTCGGCGGCGAGCACCGTAAAACCGAGTGCGCAGGCGATGAGGAATATTTTATTGGACAATTTCATGGTAAATGAATTGAGGAATTGAAGAATTGGTTGATCGGGGAATTGAACGGGGCCTCAATTTGCGACCGGTTTGGCCCCGGCAAAAAACGGTTTCAAGTCGTCGAGCTTCAGGTCCAAAAGCTCCATTTCCCGCATCAAACTGGGCAGGCTTTTGTCAAAAAACTCGTCGCGCATGATCTTTTTGACCCGCTCGACGGCGTCCTCGGTGGCAAAATAGCCGACGCCCCGCTGGTTGCGGATGACGTGCTCGTCGGTCAAGTGCTCGAACGTGCGGACGACGGTGTTCGGGTTCACGGCCAGTTCGACCGCCAGTTCGCGGACGCTCGGGACGCGCTCGCCGGGCTTGATGAAGCCGCGCAGGATTTTTTCCCCGATGTAATCGGCGATCTGCATATAGATCGCCTGGTTGTCTTTGAATTCCATGGTCAGACTTCTTTTTCGGTTAATTTCAAATAGCTCAATCCCCAAAAAACGGGCGGCAGGGCCCACGCGATCAGCCCGGTGGCCTGTTGCCAAACCTGCTGGACGGGTATCCGGTAGATGCCGTCGCCCTTTATTTGGGCAAAATATTGGCCCATTTGGTCGTTGATGACGACGTTTTTGGGCCAGATCGCCTCGCTGAACAAAAACTGGATGATCCCAAAAACCACCGCCCCGGCCAACAGCACGAGCGTCGTGTGCCACCAATGGTTGTCCTTGAAATGGATGCTGCCGAGGAAATAGAGGGCGTGGACGGAGCAAAACGCGCCGAGCATTTCCAAAAAAAGCCCCGGATTGAATATGCCGGCCGCCGCGCCCAACGGGATTTGCGACGGGCGCATCGCATTGAAAACCGCCAAATTGACGATTTGCGCGACGAAAAAGACCGCGATCACCGTCACCAAAAAATAGACCGTCGAGAGCAGGAACGGCGCGAGCCATTTTTCGAGCATCGTGGCGGGGAGCATCAGGCTGGCGATGCAATTGTTCTTTTCGCCGTACTCGAAGAACATTTTGCTGGCGAAAACGCTCGCGCTGATGCAGACAAACGTGGCGAACATCCCGCGCTGGATTTCGCTGAAAACAAGCGGCATGTTTTCCTGCGAGGCCCCGTTGCTGTAATAGGCCATGGTCAGCGAGCCGCCGAGGATGACCATGGCGATGCCCGACATGACGGCGATATTGACGAAAAGTTCGCGCCGGTCGAGCTCGAAGCGGCGGCGCAGGAGAAGCGAGAATCGTTGAGAATTGAACATTTTTTTGATTTTTTATATGGCGATTGTCGGCGACGGGGCCAACAATTTTTATGGTTTAAAGAGCTGTTTCACCCGGTCCGGTTGCCCGATGGCGGCCTGAAAGAGCATTTCGAGGTCCACACGGCTTTCCTTTTTGTGGATATTTTGACGGACGGTGGCCTTTCCGAAAATGTTCCCCTCCGAATAGAGCAGGTCCGGGTCGGAGGTGTTCACGGTGTTTTCCATCGAAAAAAGCAGTCGTTCGCTCACGTTTTCGAGCGTCGAATCGATGAGGACCTCCCCGTTCTCGACCACGATCACGCCGTCGATGAGGCTGTCGAGGTCGCGCACCTGGTGGGTCGAGACGATGAGCGTCCGGGTTTCGTCGAGCGCGGAGGCAACGATCCGGCGGAACTCCGATTTGGAGGGGATGTCGAGGCCGTTGGTCGG
>JANOQP010000379.1:0-3493 GCA_031414895.1 Saprospirales bacterium | reverse complement strand
AATGGGGCAATTGTGTCCTTGGTGAAATTTACCGCAAGGGTGTGGCTGTCGGTTTGTATTGCCTCGGGGGTATCGGGTTCAAAGACCATTGGGAAAACCGTGTTCCACAAAAGGTTGCCAGCGGCATCAACACTGGCTACGCCCCCGTTTCGATCTTGTACACATGCCCATGGGCAAGATCTATAGGAGAACACTCTCTGCCCGTCGGTTGCTTCCATGGAAGACCACAATAATGTTTGTGGGTTTTGAAGGTCATGGACATCTTCATCAATAAGGTCCCAATCTTCATCCAACGTCAATAGATAGGCTTCTTGTTTTAACCCAGAGTTCGTCGGCTTCCGTGTACCCCAAAGCAATGTTTCATTGTTTGAGGTAAAGACCAAAAATGAACCAATTTCCTGTTTTGTTGGACTGCCGTATTTTCTTTCCCAAAGTAAATTACCGTCCATATCAAGGCAACAAACATAAAACTGTTGTTCGCCATGGCCTGTGGTTCCGCCACTTAAAAAGATTTTATCGTCCCTAACAACTATCGAATTGCGAAAGTTCGGATAAAAATTGTATTCCTTGAACCACAAAATATTGCCGGCGCCGTCCAGTCTTGAAACAACACAACATGTCTTTACATTCTGTCCTGCACAATCATGTGCATTTACAACAATATACCCGACTTCAATTTCAGCAATGGTCCATGCAGATTCAGAATTGAGGGGGTAATTGGAAAAGAGTTTCGAGAAGGCGACCTGCCCAAAAATGGGCATACAAAATGCCACCCACCCAAGTACGAGAATGATAGCTCTCATATCAGGAAGTATTAAAAATCAAAAGGGGCAGCACGGGAAGTTCCCGCGCTGCCGCCTTGATTTGTTTAACGTTGGATGGTGAATTTTGTCTGGTGGACAGGTCTGCCCTTGTCCGAAATGACCAAGAAATAGAGACCGGTCGGGATTTGGCCGACCTCAATTCTGCGTTCGCTTTCAGACGGGGCAAGTTTCTCGGTTAGATATTGCTTGCCATAAATATCATAAACCGTCAATTTTGCATCCGATTCAGCGGAAAACGGAGGCCAAGTAAGTGAAATCGCATCACTTGCTGGCACCGGAAATAGGCTGAACCCATCGGCTTGAACCGTTTCGGCCAATTTCCATGGCGAGTTCCGTTCCCCCCCAAGTCCGATTTCATCAGGATAAAACCGCTTATCCTTCATAGTCCCCAAAATGCCGCGAGCATATCCGCGAATGGGCGAAGTGCCTCCTGCAATGGTGTTCAAAAATGATTCTTGGGCAGTTGAAAGTGCAAAATTCTCCGGGTTTTGCAGTCGCAGCAAATTGATGATTTGGATGTCCCGAAAATGTTGGTCCTCATCGTTTTGGATGGACAATTGGTTGAGCCATGTGGCCGCACCTGAATAGTCCTGTCGGTTCATCCGCAGACCGAAAATGGCCCAATCAGCGGCTTTTGACTGTTCACCTGCCAATAGGCTTTCCGCGGTCGTATGCTGTTGGTTGGCAACGGCCTGTTCCACCAAATACTGCAAGATGGCGTCCTTTTCTTGCAATGTTTGATAATACTGGGCCTTTGCGCTTGCATTGGTCGCTATTTGGGGTGACAGTGATTGCAGGGTGGCGCGGCGGGCGTATAAATCTGTGGGCGCAGGATTGGGCAAGCTGGCAGGAACGCCTCCATATTGCTGGCAATTCACCTCATCTTGGGTTTCTCCTACGTCGATTTTGTTATAATTACCCGGATTGAGCGGGTTTGTTAGGCAAGCAGGCGGCACCTGGGCAGTCCGATAAAAATAGGTGAACGGATCCGATGTGGAAGCACCAGAGGCAATATCCACGACCGAACCGGGGTTTGTAAAGCAATTTCCCGCAGGAAGCCCTGGGTCACCTTGATTTGGCCGAATCGCACCATTGAGCCACGGAAACCATGTGTTTTCGAGAAAGAAATCGATTCCACCCGTATTCATGTCAAACTCGTTGGCCATGAACTGCACTTGCTTGTTTTCGCCCAAAGTGGCTATGCCAAAATAAGCGTTGTGGTTAAAGGTATTGCAGCCGATGAAATTTTGGGGATTGAAGGCATTGTACCCCGAATTGGTCAACAACCCGCCCCTTTTCACATTGGCCATCAGGTTGCCAGCGATGCGGAAATTACTCGCTCCCTCGACAACCACCCCATGTTCACCGCCCGTAAAATTGTTGTTGATTACGTCCAGCGAGAATTGGCCGTTGGACAGGCCCCAAAAACCGGACGAAAGCGAGGCATTGACATGGTAGGTATTGTTCAGGAAACTGTTTTCCAGTTCCATCCATTGGCCAATCTGCAATTTTCCGGTCATTGGGTAGGTGGCATAGGTCGAAACACCCGTCTCGTTATCTTCAAAAAGCGATTCATTGATGACTTTCACGCCCGCATCTATGGCGCGAATGCCCTCAAAATCCTTGTTTTTGAAAGTGCAACGGTTGAACTCGATGCCATTGGTCTCTTTGATGACCACGCCCTCGGTGTTCGGGAAAACATCGCCGTTTTCTATAAAACGGGTGTCCACAAACTTGCTTTTATTTGGCGAGAACTTGTATGGCAGAAACTCGACATCCTTTTGGTTGTCGAAAAACTTGCCGTTGTTCGACCAAACCTGTCCGCCACCAAAGCATTTTATGCCAAGAAGCGCATGGTCAATCTGACCGCCTTCTATCCAAACAATGCCCGCTTGGTTTGGGTTGGTCAATGCCGCGTCGTGATTTGGCTGATTTTGGTTGCTGTTGCCAAAAAGCTGGATGCCCGACCAGTCGGTTGCGCCGCAAACGCCGTTGGTCAATATGCCACCGCTCACGATTTTGAGCCTCGCGCCTTTTTCGACGACAATCCGTTTGTGTTTCCCCATTTGGAGCTTGGCACTGACCACCAGTTCGGCGGGATAATGGACGTAAATATCACCAGCAACTTCGTTGTCCACAGAAATCGTGGTGTTTGCATAAATATGCATGGTCTCGGTGATTGTGTTCGTGATGAAAGTCGAAAAATCACGCACGTTGGCGTAAATCGTAGGGAAGTCGGGCCTCGGGCAACCGCCCCAACTGCTGATACCGCCGACCAGCTTTGTTCCATCCGCTTTTGTGATAATTACTGGGCCGCCACTATCCCCTGGGCCTGCTGCAATGCCCTGTTGAAAGAGGGCAACAGTTGAAGCGTCAATTGGCCCCGGAGGCGAACAATCGACGCTTCCAATCAATGGGGACATTAGCGTATTTGCCGTTGCATTGCTGATAAAGGGCAGCGACGCACCTTGGAGCAAGGTGTTTGCGCTACCTGTATCACCCCAGCCAGCAATAAATGCGGTCACACCGGGTAGAAAATCCCCTGAACTTGTGTTTTGGGGCGTGGCGAATCCAATTGGTTGCACGTTTTCAGTGAAACAAAGTGGCGTTGCAAGATGAACCAGCGCACGGTCATGAGCCAAAACCGTAAACGGCGGATTCGTAAACGC
>JANOQP010000378.1:0-3526 GCA_031414895.1 Saprospirales bacterium | reverse complement strand
GGCCGTGCTTCAGCGGGTTCAGAACATGAGCCAAGAAAATCATCGCAACCAATCTGTACCGGTTTCCTCTGATATTGAAAACGAACCGGTCGTTTTTGACAAAATCCACCGAATTAAAGGTCGCCCGGATGTCCGTAACCTTGCCCCAATCCGCAGATTTTGTGATCAAATACCATTCGTTGAGCGCGTCAATGGCATCCGGATGTTGCAGGCCGAACTCGTTCAGCATGGTTTTGCTGATTATGACCATTTGGAGAGGGTGTTTTGCAGTGTAAATTTCCGTGATTTTATTCCACTTTTCAAAATATATTTTTGAAAAAACTTAATTCATGTTCTTCAAATCCACTTGGTTCAAGATCGAACCCAAATACATCGGCCCCAAATTTTCGAGGTATTCGATGCTGTCGCGGTCGGCCTGTTGAACGCCGCTGTTTGCCGAAAAAATGCAGATCGCCTTGTCCGAAAATGCGGAAAGTTCGCGGGCATCGGCGTATTTGTTGAGCGCGGCGGCTTCGAGCAAAACGTAGTCGTACGCGCCCGAAAGCTCCTCCAAAAGCCGGCGGAAATTCTTGCCCGAAAAGACCTCGGCGGGCGAGCGGGTCGGCTGTTTGTTGCCCAAAACATCGACGTTTTGGAGCTGAAATTGGGTGGCCGTTTGCTTTGAATGGAAGACCTCGCCGAGGTCGTGCTCGAGCAAAAGGCGGTTGATGATGGGCGCAAAACGCGACGGTTCGCCCGCAAATTTGCTTAATGTGGGGTTCCGAAACTGGGTGTCGATGATCAGCACGCTTTTGTTGTTTGCGGCCAGCGCGTGGGCCAATGCGTTGGTTGTGAACGATTTACCCTCGCCCACTTTTGTGGATGTGACCATAAATACGCGGCTGCCCGACCCCTCGATGAGCATCCGGACCCGGCGGAGCGATTCCCGGAAAACCTCGTGGCCCTCGGCCGTCGAGCCGCCCGTCGCGAAAAGTGCGCGGAGGTCGAGCTTTCGCAAATCCACCGTGTTGATCGAGCCGAGCATCGGCAGTTTTTCGACCATTTTTTTGAACAAAAACGGCGACTGGAACGACGAATCGAAGAACGCAAAAAGGAAGATCGCGAGCGTCGCCAAGGTCCCGGCGGCGATGCCCGAAAAGACGGTGATCAGCTTCCGCTGGTTGTTTTCGGGCCATTCCGGGAACTGCGCGTTTTCGATGATATGGAGCGGGTTGCGCGAGCTTTCGAGGGTCAGGCGGGCCTCGTTGAGGTTGTTGTTGAGCTTCGTGTACTCATCTTCGGCGCGGTCGAGGTCGGTCGAAATGCCGTTCGTGTAGGCATCATCTTCGACGAGGGTCGAGAGTTTTTGGCTCAACACGCCGAGTTTCGCGCGGATGGTCTTCACCGAGTTGTCGGCCTCGGTCGTTTCAAGGTCGGCCTCCACTTTTTTCTTGAAAAGGTCGTCCTCGCGGACGGTCTTTTCATCGTCGATCGAGCGGTCGAGGCCGCGCGCTTCCTGCGCCAACATGGTCGAATAAGTGTCCTTTGCGTCCTTAAGCTCCTTCTCGATTTTCGGGTCTTTTTTGCCGGCGCGGATGCTGGCATCCTGCAAATCATTGAGTTTTTTGGCCAATTTTTCGGATTCCGACTTGCTGATCACCCGGTCCATGCGTTCGTTGATGTTGCGGCGGTCGCTTTCGGTGAGGTATCCCTCGATTTTTTTCTTTGATTCGGCGGACGATTGCAGCCGTTTTGTCGCGTCGGCGAATTGCAGTTCCAGCTCCGTGATTTGCGAATAGAGCGCCTTGCCGCTTTCGTCCAAACGGGGCAGGGCCTTCGCGATTTTGTATGAATCGAGGCGGTTTTTGAGCGAATCGATGATGATGTTTTTCTCGCCCGTCAGCTTTGTATAAAAATCAACGTCCGCCCGGTTTTTTTGCAGGCGCAGGTTTTGGTAATACGCCATAAATTCCTGCACATAACTGTTTGCCGAGTAATGTGTGAGCGGCGCATCGTTCGATTTAAAGGTGATCCGGAGGTAGTCCGTTTCGCCTATCCGCTTGATTTCCAATGAGTTGCGAAGCTGGTCGTGGTCGTAACCGTAGGCGCGGGAGATCTTGTCCAACAAAAAATCCGTCCTCGGTTCGAGCGCGGGGTCGATCAGCGAATCGAGTTTTATCTGCCGCAGGTCGTCGCGGAGCTCGGCCATTTCCTCGTCCGTGAAATTGGAAAGTGCCTTGTTGGGCTGCCGAAAAGGCGCTTTGTGCGAACTGCCCGCGAGCATCAAATCGTGCTGCAAAAGTTTGATCGTCAGGAGCTTGATGCTCGAGCGCGACTGGCAGAACTCGGTCAGGTTCGAAAAGGAGTTTTCAACCTGATATTCCTGCACAAAACCATCTTTTCCGTCGGAATTGATGCCCTTATAATTGACGATGCCCGTCGAAACGACCACATCCGCTTTATAAACGGGCGGTTTTCGGCCGATCATGAAATAGGCGAGCGCGGCGGCAGCGGCCGCGACGGCGGCAATGAGCCATTTGCGCCCCATGAGGATGCGCATCAAATACTGGAAGTCCATGAAATTTGTTCGTGTTTGCGTGTGAGTTCTTGACAATTACCTATGGTCGGGCGGGGAGCCAGCGAGAGGCAAAACCGGGATTATCGAGGAGAATTTCAACTTGCCAAGGCGGCGCGTTTCAGACGGCGAAAGTAGGCAATTGTCGCACGAACGGCACAAAATGGGAGGGAGCGGCTCGCATTTTTATTTATCGAAAATGAATCTACGGGAAATGGGGCGGGGAGATTTGCGGGTTTTTACTGATGGAAATAGGGTAGGAAAACAAAAATATGGGCCGGGCCGCCCAAGTTAACAAACAAGCCAAATACTTTTCGGCCAAACCAACCAACTGCCCTCCGATGCGCAAACAACTGATCCGCCCCGAATACGAAACCCTGATTTTCGAGTTTCGCGGCCAAAAAGTGATGGTCGATGCCGACCTCGCCGCACTTTACGAGGTCGCCACCAAAGCCTTGAAACAACAGGTCCGGCGCAATGCGGCACGGTTTCCACCTGATTTCATATTTGACCTCAACGATTTGGAGAAAAGCGAACTGGTCACAAATTGTGACCGGTTGGCATCGTTGAAGCACTCGTCAATACCGGTTTTGGCCTTTACAGAACAAGGGGTTGCCATGCTTTCTTCGGTTTTAAAGTCGGAAAAAGCCATCGAGATCAATATTGAGATCATGAGGGCTTTCGCCCGTTATCGGGCAATTTTGAACGAAAATGCTGAATTGAGGAAGGAATTGAAAGCATTGGAAGGGAAATTGAACCAAGCGTTCAAATTTTTACTGGACAAGATTGATGCCTTGCACGTCAAAAATTCCGTTCCGAGAACGCCAATTGGTTTCAAAAAAGGGCCGTCGAAAGTCGATTGAGAATTGGCCGAGGTGGAATCAAAAGCGGGATTTCTATGCAATCAAAGCCCAATCGGCCAACGATGAAACCAGTTGGATGCCCTCGGCAAGACAGGCTTTCGTGAAATCC
>JANOQP010000377.1:0-10614 GCA_031414895.1 Saprospirales bacterium | reverse complement strand
GTTTCGTGCGTCGGGGTGAACAACCGCGATTTGCGGAGTTTCGAGGTGTCGGTGGAGAACAGTTTGCGGCTAGCCGCGAAGATCCCGGGCGAATTTGTGAAGGTCTCGGAAAGCGGCCTGACGAGCGCGGAGACAATCTTGACGCTGCGCGAGGCGGGTTTTCAGGGCTTTTTGATCGGTGAGTTTTTTATGAAAAACAGCGCGCCGGAGGAGGCTTGCAAGGAGTTGATCGAGGAAATCCAGAAATTGCAACTTGTTGAAAATCAATGACTTGCTTAAAAATCTGCGGCCTCTGCGACCGCCAAAATATCGCCGAGGCCCTCGCCCTCGAACCCGATTTTGTTGGTTTCATTTTTTATGAAAAAAGCCCCCGGAACGTCACCGACGACCTCGATTTAGCAGGGCTTGATTTTGGGAAAACCAAAAAAGTGGGCGTTTTCGTGGATGCTGCCGCGGATTTTATTTTTGAAAAAACAGAAAGGCTTGGCCTCGAAATCATCCAATTGCACGGCTCGGAAACACCCGGGTTTTGCCATGAAATCCGCCAAAAATTGCAGCCATTGTTGGCGTCCCCGCCAACAATTTTCAAAGCCTTCGGCGTGGACGAAAATTTCGATTTCAAAAAACTCGAACCCTATTTCGGGGCCGTCGACTTTTTCCTTTTTGACACAAAAACGGCGGCGCACGGCGGCTCCGGGCAGGTTTTCGATTGGTCTGTTTTAAAAAAAATGCCGCCCGGCCTTCCGTGGATCTTGAGCGGCGGTTTGGGCATCGAGACCATCGGGCTTTTTTTTGAAAAGGTAAAAAACGGCGATTTGCCGCGCCCGTTCGCGATTGATGTGAACTCAAAATTCGAGGTTTCGCCCGGTTTTAAAAATGTGGCGGATTTGCGATTTCTCAAATCCATGATCGATCATCAATAAATTTTACAAAAAAAATCATGGCTGAAACCCTGATTTTGCTCACGTTTGTTTTTGGGTACATGGCCATCGTTGCCGAAAATTCCATCAATATCGACAAAGCGGCGACGGCCCTCCTGACCGGTGTTTTGTGCTGGACGTTTTACATCTTCGGACAGGAAAACAAGTCCGAGGTTGTCCATCAACTGACCGAACACTTGGGCGAGGTTTCTGGCATTCTTTTTTTCCTGCTCGGCGCGATGACGGTCGTCGAATTGATTGATGCGCACGACGGTTTTCAGGTTATCACAGACCGGATCACCACAAAAAATGCGCGAAAACTGCTCATCATCGTGGCCATTTTGACGTTTTTCCTGTCGGCCATTTTGGACAATTTGACCACAACGATCGTCATGGTCTCGCTTTTGAGGAAGCTGGTCGCCGACCGCGAAAAACGGGTTTTGTTCGCCGGGATGGTGGTCATCGCGGCCAACGCGGGCGGAGCATGGTCGCCCCTCGGCGACGTGACGACAACGATGCTCTGGATCGGGGGGCAGATCACCCCGGTGAACATCATGAAAGGCCTGATCTTGCCGAGCCTTGTTTGCGTTGCCGTGCCGGTGCTGTTCGTTTGCCGGAAAATAAAGGGCGACCTCGACGCGCCCGAAAAAGTGGACGGCGGCTCGACAATCTCGGCATTCGACCGCAATTTGGTGCTGTTCATGGGCCTCGGCATCATGCTTTTCGTCCCCGTTTTCAAGACCGTGACGCATTTGCCGCCGTTCATGGCGATGCTTTTTGGCCTCGGCGTGTTGTGGGTCGTCACGGAGGTTGTCCACAAACAAAAATCGGCAGAGGAAAAAGGCGGATTAACGGTCGCCAACGCGCTCCGGCGGATCGACACACCGAGCATTTTGTTCTTTTTGGGGATTTTGGTCGCCATTTCGGCCCTCCAATCGACCGGGCAACTGGCCATGGCGGCCGATTGGCTGTTCCGAACTTTCAAGAGCGATGCTGTGGTCGCGATGCTCATGGGCCTGCTCTCGGCGGTTGTGGACAACGTGCCGCTCGTGGCCGCCTCTCAGGGGATGTTCTCGCTCGAACAATACCCGACCGACCATTTTTTTTGGGAATTTTTGGCCTATTCGACCGGTACCGGCGGCAGTTGCCTGATCATCGGCTCGGCGGCGGGCGTGGCGGCGATGGGGATGGAGCGGATCGGCTTTTTTTGGTACCTCAAAAATGTGTCGCTGCTCGCGCTATTGGGTTTTTTGGCGGGGGCTGGGGTGTATGTTTTGATGGCGGGGCATTTTTAAAATCCAAAAACAACATCAAAATCAAAAATCCGAACCCGCGATTAAATTGAGTTTTGCCCAATCGCGGGTGCGGTCTTTTGATTTTGAATTTGTTTTTGAATTTACCTATTTTTCAATAGGTCCCGGATCTCCGCCAAAAGCACCTCCGAGGGCGGCGTTGGCGGTACTTCGTTCGGGTTTTTGCCGAGCGCGCGGAGGAAAAGGTAGAGCGCGATGCCGACCATCACGAAATTGATGAGCGCCTGCACGATCGCGCCCCAGCCGATCTGGATCCCCATCATCTCGAAACTGGCCGTCTCGAAATTGATGCCGCCGAGGAGCGCACCGATGAGCGGGCCGAAGAACTTGGAGATCATCGTATCGATAATGGTATTGAACGCGCCGCCGATGACGACACCGACCGCGAGCGTGAGCGCGTCGCCGCGCAAAAGGAAGTTTTTTAAACTACTGAACATTGGTGTTGGATTGAATTTGATGAATAAAATGAGTTGTCCGGAGCCATTGGTTTTGTTACGCAAAAAAAGAAAACGGCCACATTGGAAAAGTTTTGTTCGGCGTTTTTCGATACATTTTTATTTGGGGCATATTTTTTTCGGGGCCGTTGCAGGTACTTTTTGCCCCCCTAAAAATGCGGCCGCGCAACGCGGGGCGTAATTTGACCGTTTGCATTTTGACAAAAAAAACACGGCCGCGGGCAACTTTTGACGTTCAAAAAGCCCTTTCCCACGCCATTTTTTCCATCCTTTGCAACAAACCCGACCGTCTGCCAAACACTTTTTTGATGAAAAATCTTCTCCGCCCCCGCTCCCTGACTTTTGCATTTTTCCTTTCCACCATCGCCCTACTAAAAGGCCAGCCGATGCCGTGCGGCCCTGACCCAGCGATGACCTCGACTTGCGCCCCGGCCTGTGTGATCTGCGACATCAACGGCTTCACGGGCATCAACAATTCGAGCGTGCAGGGGCAGACGCCGCCCGGTTTTTGCACCTCGCAATCGCACCATTTGCAATGGATAGCCTTCATTGCGGGCAGCACAAACCTCACGATCACGGTCAAACCGACCGGTTGCCAGCTCGGCGAGGGCCTCGAAGTGGGCATCTATTTGAGCCTCGATTGTCAGACTTTTCAGCTGGTCTCCAATTGCGACACCGACATCGCGCCGGGCGAAACGGGCATTTTCAAAAACACGGTGCCGCTCATCATCGGCCAATATTATTATTTCGTGATGGACGGCAGCAACGACGACATCTGCAATTACACGATCAACGTCACGAGCGGAACGACGGCCGTCGGTCAATTGCCGCCGCCCGGCCAGATCACCGGCCCGACCGAAATTTGCCGGGGCGGCTCGGCCAATTTTTCGCTCCCCGAAATGATCGGCGCAACGCTCTATGTCTGGTCGGTCGATGGCATCACGGTGGACACGACGGCAAAACCGGAGACGACCATCCATTGGCCGACTGCTGGGACGCATACGGTCTGCGTCCATGCGGCCAATGTCTGCGACGAAGGGCAGCCGACCTGCCACCAAATCAACGTCGTGCCGCTGCCGCCGGCGACCATCGATGAGGTCATTTGTGTCGGCGACTCCTTTATATATGACGGCAAAATATTGACCCAAACGGGGGTTTATCCGTTCAATTTGACCTCGCCAGGCGGCTGCGACAGCGTCGTGAACATCGATTTGAAGGTCGTCCAACCTGCGGTCGAAACGATTTCAGTGACGATTTGCACGGTCGATTCGTTTCCCATCGGTGGTCTGTTTTTTAAACAGGAAGGCATTTTTAATATTCCGCTAATAGCGACAAGCGGTTGCGATAGTTTGGTCATATTGACATTGAACACAGAAATATGTCCGATAAATGGCCATGCGACGGGATATATCTTGGATTGTCATGGCGGCTCGGACGGCAGTATTTTCGTGAAAATGGACGACGGCACGGGCCCTTATTCGATCCAATGGGCCGAACTTTTGGACGGCCAACCGATCGGTTCGGCCACCATCCAAAGCACCGCCGGATCGACCACGATCACCGGGCTGCGCGCCGGGATTTATGCGATGACGATTACCGATGCGTCGGGCAAGATCGGCTACCTGAACGCCCAAGTCACCGAGCCGCCGGCCATTGTTGCGGTGGCGACGGCGGTGGTTTTTGGCGATTTTGAAATCTCCTGTTTTGGGGTGGCCGATGGCAAAATCACGGTCGTTCCGGTCGGGACATTGCCGCCTTTTTCGATCAATTGGGCCACGGGCCAAAACACATTTTCAATCGAAAACCTCGCCGTCGGTACTTACGATTTCACGGTCACGGACACAAACGGCTGCACAACTTCCGGTTCAAAAACGTTGGCCGGGCCGCCGCCGCTCAACTTTGTTTTGGATAAAAAGGGCCCCGGTTGTGCACCATCAAACGACGGGAGTATTTCGGCAAAAAACATTTCGGGCGGACAAAACCCCTATCAATTCGCGCTCGATAACGGCGTTTTTCAACAAAACCCGGCCTTTTCCGCACTCACGCCGGGCAATTATTTTTTGAAAATATTGGACGCAAACGGCTGCCTCGACAGCCTGGCCACGACCCTCAATCGGCCGCCAATCGTCGCCCTCGACCTCGGCGACCCGTTCACGGTCGAACTTGGGGACAGCGTGAAACTCCAACCAATCGTCGGCCAAACGCCGGACAGTTGGGCATGGTCGGCCCAGTTTTCGAGCCTTTCCTGCCTCGATTGCCCGCGCCCGTGGGCCACACCGACGGTCGACCAGACTTATTTTTTGGCCGTCGATTTGGTGGGCGGTTGCCCAAGCTCTGATTCCGTCCGGGTCTCCGTTTTGAAGATCCGGCGTGTTTTTGTCCCCAATATTTTCACCCCGAACGATGATGGGGAAAATGATTTTTTGACCGTTTTTGCGGGAAAGGGAACGAAAACCGTCCAAAAATTCCAAATCTGGTCACGATGGGGCGAGCTGATCTTCGAGCGCGAAAACTTTGCGCCCAACGATTTGCCGCTCGGCTGGGACGGCAGTTTTCGCGGAAAAAAAGTGCTGCCCGGCGTTTATACCGTCCTCGCGGACGTGGAATTTATCGATGGTTGGGTCGAAAAAAAGAAGGGCGACGTGACCGTGGCCAATTGAAACAAGGAACTGGTTGGTTGAGGAATTGAGGATTGACCAGTTCCTCATTTTTCACAAAGACCTTCAAACGCGCCGTTTTTTTGGAATGCAAAACAGACTTTTGTGGCCTAATTTTAACCCATGATGAATAGGATACTTTTTGCCGCAATCGCGGTTTTGGCATTTTCCGCCACGATTTTTGCCCAAAAACAGCCCGAAATCCAGTTCGAAAATGAGACTGTCCAGTTTGGCAAGATCATGCAAGGGGTCATCGTGGACACCTTTTTTACCTTTAAAAACGTGGGAAAAACGCCGCTCCATATCGGTCAGGTGACCGGATCTTGCGGCTGCACCCGCCCAACTTGGCCCGACAAACCAATCGAGCCGGGCGAGTCTGCCAAGATTGGCGTCCGTTTCAATTCGGCCAAGCGCGGCGGCGACCAGACCAAAACGATTACCGTCGAAAGTGACGCCACGCGGGCCGTGGTCTTGTTGCGCATCGAGGGTTTTGTCATCCCGCCAGCCGAAAAAACGGACGAAAACGCGCCAGTTTCGACCGAAAACCTGCCTGAAAATGCAGCCGACGGCCCCACGGGCGAATTCATGCAAGCCACCGAGGGCAGCCGCCCGCACCAAATTGAACATACCGGCACCAAAAAAGTGGGCATGACGACCATCAAATTTGAGGAGGACAGTTTTGATTTTGGGAAGGTGGCCGAGGGCGAGGCCGTGCGCCATGTTTTTACGTTCAAAAACACGGGTGCGGAGGTTTTTTTCCTCTCCAATTTGCGCGACAATTGCAATTGCCTCCAACTGAATTACGATGAAACCCTGTTGGTAAAGCCCGGAATGACCGGTTCGTTCGAGGTCGTTTTTGAGACCGCCGGGCAAAAAGGCGAGCATTCCAAAAAAATCCTCGTCGGCGGGAACACGGTCGAGCAGGAAATACCGATCACGTTGAAAGGGAAAGTCAAATAAATTCAAACGCAAGTTCAAAATCAAAAAGCCGCTCCCAATTCACTTGAAACGTGTTTTGGGAGCGGCTTTTTGATTTTGATTTTGAATTTAAACAACCTCTGCTGGTATCGCGTGGCCGTTCATTTGGAGCTCTTCAAAATTCCCCGTTTGGCGGTTTTTTCGGACGCGGTTCCAATGGAAATACCGTCCGTTCATCACCACATAAACGCCCGGCGGCAAAAGTTGCGCGAACGCGAGCGCCGAGCCGAGGTTGAAAAACCCGTCCGACGAAGTGCCGAAGGCATACGGCACCATTGCCCCAGTCAGCACGATTGTTTTGTTGTCGATATTGGCCTCTGCCAAGATCCGCGCGGTCTCCACCATCCGGTCGGTGCCGTGGGTGACGAGGATGCGCGCGGCCTCCGTGCGCCGGCAATTATAAAGGAGGTTGGCGCGGTCCTCGTCGCGCATTTCGAGGCTGTCCACCATCATCAAGGTTTTGATGTCCACCTCGACGCGCGAGCGGCCTTTTTCGAGGATCTCGGGGAGGTGCGTGTTCTTGAAGGACAGCTCGCCGGTCAGGTAATTGTACTCTTTGTCGAAAGTCCCCCCTGTTACGAATACTTGTACCATGTTCGCAAAATTTTAATGTGTAAGTTTTCTCTGAATAACCCGACAAAAATAGGTCGTCCGCCACGTTTTGGGCTTTTTCAAAACATAAAAAGGTTTTGATGATTTATTAAAAAACGCATAGATCGGGTGCGGGTTTTTGAACGGATTGCGCAGATGCGCTATCCCGCATTGAATATTTTTCAAAAAATGAAAAATGGCGCATGGAGAATTTTCAAAAAATGGCCGACCGTTCAACCCATTAATTTGTCCAAAATTTCCACGATTTTCTCCACCGACTGGTCGTTCATGCACCGAAAATGCCCCTTCGGACAGGCATCGAACCCGATTTTTGAGCAGGGCCGGCAGCCCAAATTGGCCACTTCTAGGGAGAAATTTTTCCCAGTTTCGAGTTTCCCCGATTGCCTCGGGATAAGCGGGTTTCGAGTTTCGAGTTGCGCGTAGCCAAAATAGGGCGACATCCCGAACGCCGGGACGGTGCTCCCCCAAACCGAAACGATCTTTTTTTGGAAGGCCGCCGCGATGTGCATCAGCCCTGTGTCGGGCGACAAAACGGCCCCGGCATCGCGCACGAGGCAGGCGGATTGGGCGAGGTTCAGCTTTCCGCAGGCATTGGTCGCGCCCGTTTTTTGGGCAATTCGTTCCCCAATTTCGCGCTCTGCCGGGCCGCCGAGAAGGACGATTTTTCTGTTTTTTTGAGCGATCAATGCCGTGCAGATTTCCGTCATTTTGTTTTCAGGGAGCAGTTTTGTAGCGTGCGCCGCGCCAATCGCGAAGGCGATATAATTGCCCGGCAGCAGGCCTTTTTCCAAAAAACCGGGCGCGACCTCATCCTTTTTTGGGATAAAAAAATCGAGGCCGCGCCCGTCGTTTTTCACCCCAAATTTTTGCGCCGCGGCCAAATATCTGTCCACGACATGTGCCTCCGGGAGGCGGTCGATTTTGAAGTTGACCAAAAGCCATTTTTGGAAGTTCAATTTTGAAAAACGATGGGTCTTGCAGCCCAGGGCGTTGGTCAATTGGCGGCTGCGCAAATTGTTGTGGAGGTCAATCACGGCATCGTAACCCATTGATTTTAAATCGGTTATGACCTCCGAAATGTTTTTTTCAAATGAAAAAACCCGGCTGATAAACGGGTTTTCGGCGACGATCGGGGCGAAACTTTTTTTTGTCAAAAAATGGATCTCCGCACCCGTTTGCTCCCTCAAACAGCGGACGACCGGGCTGGTCAAAACGATGTCGCCGATGGACGAAAAACGGAGGATGAGGAGCTTCATTTTAAGGGGAAAAGTGAAAAAGCAATGGCCAAATTTTGCTATCGGGACTTTATCAATTTCCCCCAATGCCCGCGCCCGTCCTTTTCCATTAAAACAAAATAAAGCCCATCTGGAAGCCGCGAAACATCGAGGCCGCCCGAACTTGAGATCAAGAAAACGCCCATTTCCACGCCGGTCGAGTTGAAAACCTTCACCTGCGCACTCCCGTTTTTTGCACTTAAACCTTCCAAAACCGCCTTCCCATCCGTCGGGTTTGGGTAAAAATGGAGCACGCCGCCCGCATTTTCATGCAAAAAGCTGGCGGCGAGGATGCCCGCGATTTGCGATTTCGTGTTTTTCCCGCGCTCGGTAAAAAAGGGTTTCACGCCATACGGCGAATGTCCGTCGATCGTCTGCGTAAAACTGTTGTGGAAATCGCCGACCGTGTAGCCATAATCGAGCGTCCGGTATTGATCGGCGACGGCGGCATTGGTCACGAGGTTGTGCAATTGGTCGATGCGCGGAAAAATCGAGTCCGGCGCGGTGATAAAACGGCTGATCGAGTCGAGGTAAAAAACGAACTTTTGTTTGAACGCAGGCACCGCCAACAATTTCGTCGCGAGCGGCCGCGCCTCCGATGATTTGTGCCAAGCGAGCGCGTCGCGGGTCGTCCAATCCTTGCCGAGCCAATCGATCCCGTAGGTGTTGTCTGTGTCATAAGTGATGAACTGGAACCGCCCGGACAGCGAATCATCATAGAGGAAATAGTTGTTTTTGTTGTAAAAATAGTCGTCCCAATTGCCCGTCGCCACGTCGATTGCGTACGCTTTTAACACGCCGTCCACGTTCAGGATGCTCGAAATTTCAACTGGATAGGCCGCATTTGTCGGAAAACCCAAAAAGGAGATCATCTGCACAAGCCGCCAATAATTGTCCGCCGCCTCATTGGTCACGAGGTCGTAGGCGCGCGAAAAAGGGTTGTTCATCAGGTCTTTATACGGCTGTTGGCTGTCGCCGAGATAGGCGAGGTCTGCCGGATAGGTGCATTTCCAGAGGTTCGCATCGTTGTCGCCAAAGGTCTTTTTGAGCCAGGTTTTATCGATTTCCTCGGCGTTGGTGTACAGCCCAAAATAGTCGCCGTTGATGAAAAGTTTGGCAAAATTGACGCGCCGGACGGGCATCCCCGCTTTGTTCCAAACATCATAGAACAGCTTTTCGCGGATGCACGAGGGGTCGTTGTGCGAGCCGTTGAGGTTCAGTTTTTTCACGCCCTGATATTTTTGGCCCGGCTGAAATTCGTTGAAACTGACCTTGAACGATTTTTTCTGCGAACCGAGCGACGTGTTGCCCCGCAACCGGAGGCCGACCTCGGCGACCGTGTCCCTTTTTTGGCCGTCGTCGAACACAAACCGGGCCTTCATATATCGCGTGTGCACGATTTCTTGCACCATGAAATCGAGCGAATCCGGGTGGATCTCCAAAAAAATGGACGGTATTTTCGTGTCGTCAAAAAGCGCGGCGGACTGTGCGCGGGCTGGCGCGGCGGAAATTGCGCAGCAAAAAAGGACGGCAAAAACATTCTTCATGGGGCAAAATTCGCGAAAAACGGGCAACTTACTGAAATGCCAAACCATAACTTTGTCCAAAATTTGACACCATGTTTGATCCCGGCATCGAAACCGATTTATTGGATTTGCCCTCCCTCCCGCTCCTCCTCGACCGCTTGCACACCCGTCTTGATGATGAAAAATCGAAGCGGAGAGAATTCCGTTCATGGATCACGGACGAGCAAAAATCCGAGTTCATCAATGGGAGCGTGGTCATGCACTCGCCCGCTGCGGAAGACCACAATGAGGCCACAGGGCAGTTGTACCGGGTTGCCAGCTTTTACGCGGATATTCAAAAATTGGGAAAAGTGCGCGTCGAAAAGGCGCTCGTTGGTATGACCCGCAACGATTACGAACCCGATATCGCCTTTTGGGCGAGGGAAAAATCGGACCGTTTTGAGCCGGGCATGAACGTCTACCCGATCCCGGATTTGATCATCGAGGTGCTTTCGCCCGGAAAGGAGAACATCAAGCGCGACACCGAGACAAAATTTGAGGATTATGCCGCGCACCGGGTGCAGGAATATTGGATCGTGGATCCAAAGAAAAAAACGGTCGAGCAATACCTTTTGGCCGAAAACGCGCCGGGCGCGTACGAGCTTTACAAAAAAGCCGTCATCGGTGATTCTATTGAAAGCGTTTCGTTGACCGGTTTTATCATCCCAATCAGGGCCATTTTTGAGGCCGGGGCCAATGCGGAATGGATGGAAAATTTCCTAAAAACCGGCCTTTAACCGGCTCTCCATGAACCCGCAAACCACCCCAAAACCGGCCTCCAAACCGCGCCGATTGTTGTTCACCACAATGTCCGCATCATCGCGATAGGGCGCGATGAAC
>JANOQP010000376.1:0-6180 GCA_031414895.1 Saprospirales bacterium | reverse complement strand
ATTCCAAGGACCCACGCCAATACCTCAAAAAAATGCGCGCCCGCGACCCCGAAATGAACGCCAACTGGGGTACAATCTGTACCCCCCTTCCGATGCCCGCACCCGATGGCAAAATCAGGGAAACAAACGCGGCCAATACCGAGGGGGTTTTCCGCCTCGTGCAGTCCATCCCATCGCCGAAGGCCGAGCCGTTCAAACGCTGGCTGGCGAAGGTCGGCTATGAGCGGATGCAAGAAATCGAGAACCCCGAACTGGCCGCGCAACGGGCGAGGCAGTATTATAAGGACTTGGGCTACAGCGACACTTGGATCGATACGCGCCTGAAATCCGTTGGCATCCGGGGCGAGCTGACCGACGAATGGAAAGCGCGGGGGGTGCGCGAGGGGCTGGAATATGCCATTTTGACGGCGGAAATATCGCGGGCAACCTTCGGACTGTCGCCATCGGAATACATGGAACATAAAGGGCTGAAGCGCGAAAACCTTCGCGACCACATGACGGATATCGAGCTGATTTTCACCATGTTGGGCGAGGCGCAGACAAAGCGCGAGGCCATCAAGGACGAGGCTCGAGGGTTTGACGAGAACAAAACTGCGGCCATAAAAGGTGGAAATGCCGCCGGGAACGCGCTCGATGCCTTCGAAAAAACGACCGACAGCAAGGTGGTCTCGGACAAAAACTTCAAGTCCCAGATAGCCGGGGCCATAAACCAAAAAAAGCTCGACCGATGAAATTCGAAACAATAGCCATCCGCACCCAGACCGAACGCACCGCACAGCGCGAGCATTCGACGCCCATTTTCCCGACGTCGAGCTTCGTTTTTGACGATGCCGAACAGATGCGCGCCCTTTTTGCCGACGAGGAGGCGGGCAATATTTACAGCCGTTTCACCAACCCGAACTGCCAAGAATTTGAACAAAAAATGGCCGCACTCGAAGGCGTGGACGAGGCCGTTGCGACCGCTTCGGGCATGGCCGCCGTGTTCGCCTCGATGATGGGGCTGCTCCGGGCGGGCGACCATTTGCTGGCGACGCGGGCCATTTTCGGCGCGACGCGGTCAGTGATCGACCAATTTTTGCCGCGATGGGGCATCGAATGCTCCTATTTGGACGGTTCGGACGTGGCCTCGTGGCAAGCGGCGGTGCGGCCCACGACCAAATTGCTGTTCATCGAAACGCCCTCCAATCCCGGCCTCGACATCGTGGATTTGGCCGTGGCCGGGCAGTTTTGCCGCGAAAACGACCTGATTTTTAGCGTCGACAATTGTTTTGCGACGCCGTATTTGCAGCGGCCCGCGCTTTTTGGGGCGGATTTGATCACCCATTCGGCAACAAAATTCATCGACGGGCAGGGCCGCGTGATGGGCGGCGTGGTCTGCGGGCGGGCCGATTTGATGCTCCAGATCCGGGCATTTTGCCGCTCAACGGGGCCGTCGCTCTCGCCGTTCAACGCCTGGATCTTGTCAAAAAGCCTCGAAACTTTGGCCGTCCGGATGGACCGCCACTGTGAAAATGCCCGTGCGCTGGCTCTGTTTTTTTCAAAAAAAGCGGGCGTTCAAAACGTAAAATACCCGTTTTTGGAAAGCCACCCGGCGCACGAAATAGCCAAAAAACAGATGAAAAACGGCGGCGGCCTCCTCACTTTCGAGCTGGCGGGCGGCCTCGCGGCGGGCCAAAAATTCCTCGACGCGCTCCAACTTTGCTCGCTCTCCGCCAACCTCGGCGACACCCGGACCATCGCCACGCACCCGGCCTCGACGACGCACGCCAAACTGACCAAGGCCGCCCGCCTCGAATCGGGCATCACGGACGGGCTGATCAGGATCTCGGCGGGGCTGGAACATATCGACGACCTCGTTTTCGACCTCGAAAGGGCACTTGGACAGCGCTTTGTTTGAAATAAAAAGTTTTTATTTGTTTAAAACAAAAAAGGGAAAGCGAGTACCTTTCGGCCTCAAAAAAGCCTTAAAAATGAGGGAAAATTCAAAACTCATCCTTTTTCAGGACAAACAAATCCGGCGCGTCTGGACTGACGATAAATGGTTTTACTCCATTTCGGATGTCGTCGGCGTTTTGACCGATAGTGCGGATGCAAAAGCCTATTGGCGAAAACTGAAACAGCGCGAGCCGCAACTCGTGACAATTTGTCACGGGTTGAAAATTGAGGCTGCGGACGGCAAGATGCGGCAAGAAGACTGCGCCCATTCGGAGGGCTTGTTGCGGGTAGTGATGTCCGTCCCGTCACCGAAAGCCGAGCCGTTCAAGCTTTGGCTGGCGAGCGTTGGGCAAGACCGGTTGAACGAAATCGAGAACCCGGAACTGGCTGCCATGCGCGCCCGCGAACTTTACCGGGCGAAAGGCTATCCCGACGAATGGATCGAGATGCGCCTGAAAAGCATCGAGGTCAGGCACCAATTGACGGACGAATGGAAAAACCGGAAGGTGCAAGAAGGCATCGAATACTCAATCTTGACCGCCGAGATCGCCCGCGCCACGTTCGGCGTCTCGCCATCCGAGCATAAAGAAATAAAAGGCCTTGCCCGCGAGAACCTGCGCGACCACATGACCAACCTCGAACTGATTTTCACGATGCTCGGCGAAGAATCCACGCGGCACTCGGCGATTTTGCGCAGGGCAGAGGGTTTTGAGCAAAACAAGGTCGCTGCGATCGAGGGCGGGGAGATTGCGGGCAAATCACGGGAGGAATATGAGACAAGGCTTGGCGAAAAAGTGGTCAGCCCAGCCAATTTCAAAAAACAGGTACGGACGGCAAAAAGGACCGGCGGCGATTTGCCGGAAGCGTGAAATTTTCAATCAAAAATGTCCGATTACAAAATCCCCATCGATATCCCCGGCCTCCGGTTTTTCCATTCCGACGGGCCGTTCGCGCTCGAAGCGGGCGGTGTTTTGCCGCACCTGACCATCGGTTTTCACACTTTTGGGGAATTAAATGCGGAAAAAACGAACGCCATTTGGGCCTGCCACGCGCTGACGGCCAACTCGAACGTGGCTGATTGGTGGGCGGGGATGTTCGGCGCGGGCCGCGTTTTTGACCCCGAAAAAAACTTCATAGTCTGCGCGAACATCATCGGCTCAAATTATGGCTCGACCTGCGCACGGAGCATTTCGCCCGAAACGGGAAAAAGTTACGGCCCCGATTTCCCGCTCGTCACCATCCGCGACCTCGCGCGGGCGCACGATTTGTTGCGGCAGCATCTCGGCATCACAAAGATAAAATTGGCGATCGGCGGCTCCTGCGGCGGGCATCAGGTGCTGGAAATGGCCGCCATTTTTCCCGAATCCATCGAAAAAATCGCGCTTTTGGTCACCTCGGCCCGCGAATCGGCCTGGGCCATCGCCATCCACCAGGCCCAACGGCTCGCCATCGAGGCCGACCAAACTTGGCGCGACGACCGGGACCGGGCGGGCGCGGCGGGCCTCGAAGCGGCGCGCGGCATGGGCCTGATCGGCTACCGGACGTTCGGGGCGTACCAACAAAACCAGCTCGACGGCGACGAAAAATTGGACGATTTCCGGGCCGCCAGCTATATCCGCCATCAGGGGAAAAAGCTCGAAAACCGCTTTTTTGCGCAGCCATATTGGCACCTGACAAAGACGCTCGACTCGCACCATGTCGGGCGCGGGCGGGGCGGGGCAGCGGCGGCCTTGCGTGAAATAAAACAGCCCGCGCTCGTCATTTCGATCGATTCGGATTTGCTGATCCCTCCGTCGGAACAGCGGTTTTTGGCGGAAAACCTGCCCAATTCGACCTATTTTGAGATCAAATCGGCGTTCGGGCATGACGGGTTTTTGATAGAAACAGAGGTAATCGGGGGGCTCGTTTTGGATTGGCTTTGATTGTTTTCAGCTTTCTTTGCCCCAATATTAAAGGTGACCAAACGGCAACCTTTGAAATATTTTCATTCCAGTAGAGCATGTCAAAAAAGACCATCACGGTTCAGGGCCTGACCATCGCCATCGAGCAAGTGGAGGAGACCGACTACATTTCGTTGACCGATATCGCCAAACAGTCGAGCAGCGAACCGCGGTTCGTCATCCAGAACTGGCTGAAAAACGCCAACACCATCAGCTATTTGTGGGAATGGGAAGCCCTGCACAACCCCACGCTAAACCGTGTGCAAATGCACACGGTTTTGGAGGCGACGGCCAGCAACCGCTTCGTCATGTCGCCCAAAAAATGGATTGAAATGACCGGGGCCATCGGCCTCGTTTCGCAGGCAGGCCGCACCGGGGGCACGCTCGCACACAAGGACATTGCGCTCAATTTCTGTTATTGGCTCAGCCCAAAATTTCAGATTTATCTGATAAAGGAGTTCCAACGGCTGAAAGAGGCCGAATATTCCGCCAAAAACCTCGAATGGCACGTCGAACGGATCACCAATCTCGTGGACGAAACGCGCAACTGGCTCGACACGATCCCGGGTCAAAAACCGGAACGCGACCGGCTGAAAGCCCTCCAAAAACCGGGGGAATGAACCCGTCTTTTCTCAAAAAGCACCCATTGCCGCCACGCCGTCCTTGCTTTCGAGCATCGAAAAACCCATCAAAAATTCATCGACCCGCCGCGCACATTCGCGCCCTTCGCTGATGGCCCAGACCACGAGCGACTGCCCGCGCCGTGCATCGCCTGCGGCAAATATTTTGGGGATGTTCGTCTGAAAACCATGCTCCGAGGCCCGCACGTTGCCGCGCCCGTCGAGTTCGATGTCGAGTTTTTCGAGCAAACCCTCTTTTTGGGGGTTCAAAAAACCCATCGCCAAAAAGGCCAAATCGCACGGGATTTCCCGCTCCGAACCAGCTATTTCAACAAAACCGCCGCCCGTCTCCCATTCCAAACCCACGATTTTCAGCGCGCGCAGCCGTCCGCTTTCGTCGCCCAAAAAGGCTTTTGTGGCGGTCGCCCATTTTCTTTCGCAGCCTTCCTCGTGGCTCGAAGTTGTTTTCAAAACCATCGGAAAACTCGGCCAGGGCATCGCCGCCGAGCGGTTTTCGGGCGGCGTCGGCAGCAGTTCGAACTGGGTGACCGAGGCCGCGCCCTGCCGGTTTGCCGTACCGACGCAGTCGCTGCCCGTGTCGCCGCCGCCGATGACGACGACGTTTTTGCCGAAGGCCGCGCCTTTTTCCTGTCCGTTAGTGGGCAGTTTTATCTGCCATTCCGCGCCGCTCTCGCTGGTGAACTTGCCGACGGTCGGGCCCTGCGCGGCGATTTTCCGGTTTTGTTCTGTCAAAAAATCCATCGCAAAATGCACCCCTTCGAGGTCGCGCCCCGGCACGTCGAGGTTGCGAGGGACGGTCGAGCCGACGGCCAAAACGAGCGCGTCGAACGAGCTCAAAAGGTCGTTGACGGGCAGGTTTTCGCCCACGTTCGCTCGGCACTTGAACGCAATCCCTTCTTCTTCCATGATTTTCAAGCGGCGGTCGATGACCCATTTTTCCAATTTAAAATCGGGAATCCCGAAACGGAGGAGGCCGCCGGGGGCTTCGTCGCGCTCAAAAACAGTGACCGTGTGGCCCGCCGAATTGAGCTGCGCCGCAGCTGCCAAACCCGCCGGGCCGCTGCCGATGACGGCCACTTTTTTGCCCGTCCGGTTGAAGATTCTGCGCGGCTCGACGAAGCCGCGCTCGAACGCCAGTTCGATGATGTGCCGCTCGATTTCCTCGATGGCGACGGGCGGTTGGTTGATGCCCAAAACACAGGCCGACTCGCACGGCGCGGGGCAGATGCGGCCCGTGAATTCGGGGAAATTGTTGGTCGCCGAGAGGATTTCGTACGCCTCGCGCCAGCGTCCGCGATAGACCGCGTCGTTGAATTCGGGGATGACGTTGCCGAGCGGGCAGCCGCTGTGGCAGAACGGCACGCCGCAGTCCATGCAGCGGCCCGATTGCTGGTTGAGGGCCTCGTCGCCGTATTTTTTGACGAACTCGCGGCTGTGTTTCAGGCGTTCGGCGACGGGCTGTTTGCGCGGCAGTTCGCGGGTGTTTTCCAAAAAACCGGTGGGCTTTCCCATGTTTAAATGCTGAGATTGATGGATTGAAATTTGAATTTTGTCTGCCTCTAATGGGCGACCACACGAATGGGCGACCAGACGAATGGGCGACCACACGACTGGGCGACCACACGAATGGGCGACCACACGAATGGGCGACCACACGAATGGGC
>JANOQP010000375.1:0-2648 GCA_031414895.1 Saprospirales bacterium | reverse complement strand
TGTTTTCAGCCGCAAATTTGTTGACGGCCTCGCTCGAAACGGGGCGGATTTCAAAGAAAATGGGCTTCTTTCCGTACAGTCCGTTCAATTTGGCACAGGCCACCATCGGCACCGACCGGGGCATTTTGGTCGGCTACAAGCACCTGCATTTTGACGAAAAAGGGTTCCGCATCAGTATTTTGCCCATCCTCGAAGGTTGCGATGGATACAATTATTTGCAACGCTCCATCTATCGGGTCTGGCCCGAAAAAAAGACCATTTTGATGGTCTCCGGCGGCGGCCTGAACAATTATCAACTCAAAAAATATGACCTCCAAAAGTTGGGCCCCAACGTGTCCGATATTGAAATCGACCCCGAAATTGGCCGCTCGGCCATGGAAATGCGGACATCGGCGGACGGCACTTTTTTGGCGACCGATTCCGACCGGATGTTTTGGATGGACGGCAAAACTTGGAAGCCAAAACGCGAAATCATTTTTGGCGGTGAATGGCGGATTTCGCATTTTTTGCGGGGCGATGAAAGCTACGTTATGGAGCGTTCGCCGGATGGAAAACGTGCCATCATCCACCTGAAAAACGAATCGGGGGAGGAGCCTGCAAGCGGCACGGACTCGGACAGGAACGGCAGTCCGCAAGCTGACCGGATTGCCTGTTATGACCTTGCAACCGGGAGCCTGGTTTGGAAATACGACGAGAAAAAAGAGTTCGGGAACGCCATTTTTGCCGAAGGCGGCAATCAAATCTGGCTTATCGGCGACGGCGGCGAATTGATCAAATTGGATGCAAAAACAGGCAAATTGATATCAAAAAGCCCGAAAATCCCGTACGCAAATTTCAATTCGAGGATTTCGCCTTCCTCAAAATACATCACCAATTTCATTTCGAGCGACGAATCTATTTTCGGGACGAACATTTTGAACGTCGTCGATGCCGCGACCTTGAACCTGAAAATGGCCGCCCCGCCGCAGCGTGCTGCATACACGGGCTCGATGTTTTATGACAATGACCGCTTTTTCATCACCTACGAAGAGGACCTAAAAATCTGGGAAACGGCGACCGGAAAATTGATTGCCCGCATCATTCTGATTGAGGACGGCGCGGACTGGATCGTGTCCGCACCCGACGGGCGTTTCGACGGCTCGCCGGGCGGCATGAAGCAAATGTATTTTGTGAAAGGCCGCGAAATGATCCCGCTCGAACAGCTTTACGAGGGCTTTTACACGCCCAACCTTTTGCAAGAATTGATGTACCCGACCGAGGAGTCGAAGTCGTGGAAACCGGCGGTCGATCTCAACAAATTGAAGCTGCCGCCGACCGTCCGTTTGGTCAATAAATCGACCGGTTTGCGGAATTTGGAGGTCGTCGAGGAGACGGTGCCGAACTATATTTCGGACACAAAAACCGTCCTTTTGAGTCTCGAAGCGGACGGAAAAGACTCCGAAATCGCCGAAATGCAGCTTTTTCACAACGGCAAGCTCATCTCGGTCGGCACGCGAAACCTGTCGGTCGCCGATGAAAACGAGTCGAAAATGCAGCGCGATTTTGAGGTCGCACTCGTTGCGGGCGAGAACCGTTTTCGCGCCGTCGCCATCAATATTCAGCGCACCGAAAGCCGCCCGGAGGAAATAACGGTGCAGTTCAAACTGCCGCCCGCGGAGGAAAAAAAGGTCAAGCCGGGCATCACGTTGCACCTTTTGGTGGTCGGGATAAATGCGTACAAAAACCCGAAATATACCCTCAATTATGCCGAGGCCGATGCGACGAGCCTCCGCGACGCGATGAAAACGAACTGCGGTTCGGTCGTCGCAACCTGCCGCGAGCATTTTATTTTGAACGATAAAGCGGTCAAGGCGAACATCACCGCCGCGCTCGAAACGGTCGCCGCCGAGGCAAAACCGGAGGACGTTTTTATCCTTTATTATGCCGGACATGGCGTGATGGACGCGTCGCGGGCCTTCTTTTTGGTCCCGCACGACGTGACGCAACTTTATGGAAACGACGGCGCATTGGCCCAAAAAGGCATTTCGGCGACCGATTTAAAGGCTTTTTCGACCAAAATTAAGGCCCAAAAACAGGTTTTCATCCTCGATGCCTGCCAGTCGGCGGGCGCGTTGGAGGCGTTCGCATCGCGCGGGGCGGCGGAAGAAAAGGCCATCGCGCAGCTCGCCCGTTCGACCGGAACGCATTGGCTGACGGCGGCTGGCAGCGAGCAATTTGCCTCCGAATTCGCGCAGCTCGGCCACGGCGTTTTCACGTTCGCGCTTTTGGAGGGCATGAAAGGCGGGGCCGATATGAACGGCGACGGCAAAATCACCATCAAAGAACTCGACGCTTTTTTGCAGGACCAAGTGCCGATTTTGACCGAAAAATATCGCGGAACGGCGCAGTATCCGTCGAGTTATGGGTTCGGGCAGGACTTTCCGGTGGGCATTATCCGGAAGTGAACCCGCTTTTTTTTCTTTAAAAACGACATTCGATCCAAACTTTTTCAGGAATGAAAAACCTCTTTTTCCTTTTCCTTTTAGGCTTCTTCGATGCGCTTTTTGCCCAAAAACCGCCCGCGCCCTATCGAATCATCGGCGGTTTTGACCCATTTGTAATATTTTTGTTTTTTAAACCGTGAACAACTTTTTTAACACATAGTAAGA
>JANOQP010000374.1:0-4278 GCA_031414895.1 Saprospirales bacterium | reverse complement strand
CAGCCTACGGCAGCCACTTGAACTGCTCTACCTCGAACCGGACGTGACGCGGGTCAAGTTGCGCGCCGCTTTTTCAAAAGGCTCAAAAGCAAAGCTCAAAAACCTCGAACTTCATTTTTTCAACCCCGGCGGGAACGGCATTGGAAGTTCATTGCCCCAATTCCAGCCCGGCGGGAGCGGCAATGAAAATGGCGCCTGCCCCTGCCCACAACCCGCTTTTTTGACCCGTTCTCAATGGTGCGGCAGCGGCTGCCAACCGACCGGGACGCTTTCCACGACCACGGTGACGCATTTGATCGTCCACCATGCGGCGGGGGCGAACACGAGCAGCAACTGGTCCGCGGTCGTTTCGGCCATCTGGGATTTTCATGTGAACACGAACGGTTGGACGGACATTGGCTACAATTGGCTCATAGCACCGGACGGCACCGTTTTTCAGGGGCGCGGCGACAATATCATCGGCTCCCATTTTTGCGGAAAAAATGCCGGGACGATGGGCGTTTGCATGCTCGGCAATTTTCAGACTGCGCAGCCATCGGCAGCCGCTTTGCAAAAACTGAAAGACCTTTTGGCATGGAAAAGCTGCTCGACAGACCTAAACCCGACGGGGTCGGCCTTTCATTCGAGCAGTGGCCTGACCTTGAAAAACATTTCGGGCCACCAAGATGGCTGCTCGACCGATTGCCCGGGAGCGAACCTTTACCCGCTTTTGCCCTCAATCAGGACGGACGTGGCGACAATCATCACAAATTGTGGGAACACGCCACCGCCTGTTTTGGCTCCGGCGAACGATAAATGCTTCAACGCAATCTCGTTGAACAGCACCACCAATTGCAGCCCGACGAGCGGGACGGTAACGGCGGCCACGCCTTCGAGTTCCAATATCGAGCCGAACAATGGCGGGAAGGCGACTTGCGACAACTATTCCGGCACACCAAAACTGAACGATGTTTGGTATAAATTTCAAGCGACGCACGAGAAGCACACCATCACCGTTGACCCGAGCGGGAGCGGTTCGACCGCGCTTGATGCCGTTTTGGCGGTCTATGACGGAGCTTGTGCGGACAATTTGACGGCCATTGCCTGCGCGGACGAACCGGGCGGCGGCGGCACGACAACGGCATTGACCTATTCGAATTTTATGGTCGGCAAAATCTATCTTATCCGCCTTTATGATTGGGGCAACACCGACCCGGCAAACGGCGATTTTCAAATCTGCGTCACCCATCAAGATTGCTCTGTGGCCAACAATGGCCAAACAGCCATCACCGTCGATGCATGCACCGTTTTTGGAAATTTTCAGTTGAGCACGGCTTCTGGCTGCCCGTATTTGCTGTCTGCAACGGGGGGAGGCTGGTTGACCGTTGACAATCCCAGCGGCACGGGAAGCGGGAATATCAATTTTACGATGGAGGGGAACACATCAAGCAGCTTGCAGCAGGCTTCCATCATCACCAGTACGGGCGCGACCCTGTTGAGCGTGACGCAAAACGGCTGCGACTATTCATTGGGCAGCAATTCGCAAAACGTCTCATTTAACGGTGGCTCGTTTTCGTTCGGTTTGCAGACCTGTGCGACTTGTTTTTGGACGGCCTCGGAGGATTGTGATTGGGTCATTTTGAACCAATCAAACGGACAGGGCGGACAACCCATCTCCGTTCAGGTGCAAAACAATCCGACGACCTCGTCCCGGCAGTGCGTTATCTCTTTTGGCAACGGCCTGAATTTTACGATAACGCAAGAACCGGCAACTGTAAAAACAACAGAAGCAGAATGGACTGGCCAACTTTTGTTTTTCCCAAATCCGACCGATGGTCTCGCACAACTTACCGGGGTGTCCCCAAAAAACACAGGCCTGAAATGGGCCCTGACCGACGCGCTTGGCAGAATGGTCTTGGGCAGCGAGGCACGGATTTCGGCGGGGGCGTTTTCGTTGCCGCTCGATTTTTCGGGCATCCCATCGGGCAATTATATACTGGTGCTGACCGACGAGGCGGGTTTTCGCAAAGCCGTCCGGGTGGCAATCCTTTAAAAAAACAATGTCGGGTATCGGGCAATTTTCGGCTTTGGCGGAAAAGTAATACCCCAAAAAATCACTTTTGACGTGGAGAACCGGACACCAAGCGTACTGCAACGCACGCCCACAACAGGCCTGTTGTGGCCTAATCCATTGATAATCAGTAGATTTATTTTTGTTGAAAAAATGCCATCTGTCGCGACAGATCGGGTCATTTCATCGCTTTAATCCGAGCCAACGCGCCATTTTTTTAGTAATTCATCAACCAACTTATTTGAAATGAACAAGCGGTTATTGCCGATTGCGCTCTTCGCGTTCGGTTTGTCCAATATGGCCATTTGCCAACGGTTTTTCAGCCCAAACCCAGAATTTTCGATTGTCTGGAACGACATGGACATCTTCCTCGAATCACTGCCGGAGACCGCAACGAAGGCCGAATACTACAATTTGAGCGAGCCCGTCCTGCAAACATTGATGGTCGTCCAATCGAATGCTGGCAATTCGGCGGCTGACGGTTCGCACAACTTTGCCCGCGTTCGTTCGGTGAAACCCATCAGCGGCTACGAAAAATTCACGGAATCGAAGGGCGGCTTCCTCGTTTGCCCAAAGCCGTCGCGCGGGGTCGAATCGGCGGCTCTCGCGATGCACCATTTGCGCAACAGCGGAAAGAAAACACTCACAGATGCGCAATGGCTGACCCTCCTTTTTGGCGAAAATGGCGACCTCTCAAAACTGGCTTCGGAGGCGAGCGGGGTCTATTCGGCCATTACGGGCAAGACCTTCAAGGATCTGAAACTAGGTTTCGGCAGTGCCGAAAAAGGCGCGGCATGGGCCAGTTCGATGTCCAGCCCGAGGGGTGAAGATGGGCCAAGCGGGGGCGAAAAAATCGTTTTGCCTAAACCGGAAAAACCGACGGCCCCGCCAATCGCGAAACCGAAAGAAGCACCTTTGGCCGAGGAAAAGCTCGAAATTATTGAAAAACCGACCCCGCCCGCCCCGCAGGAAACGGTTGCAGTGAAATCCGTGGAGGCCAATATTTTACTCGAAAAAACGGACGTAGAAGCGGAAAAGTGGCAGCAGGCAGCATCGGAACCAATCAATGCGATTTTGCAAAAGACCAGCCCGGAAATATCAACGCCCTCCGAAACCATCGCGGCAAGACCGGTTGCCGAACTACCGAAAACCGCCGAAGTTGTTTTGCAAAAAACGGAGCCCGCTGCCCCGAAAAAAGCGATCACCACCCCGGTCCCGGCCGATGCCGAGGTCCCGCCCGTCGCGAAGGTTTCCAAAAAGGAAGACCCCGCGCCCGCACAAAATGTCCAGAAAGAGGCCGTTGTTGAACCTGTTTTGGCAAAAAAAGTGGAGACCGAGACCGCCGCCGCGCAGACGAAAAAGGTTGTCGTCGAATTTTTGCCCGAAGGTCAGGTCTTGAAAAACGTGCAGGTGCGGGTCATCCGACCTGTGGGCGAGAAACCTTCAACAGGCAAAAAGGCGACAAAGGGAGCAAAGGATGAGGAATATGCTCGGAGCAGCTTCAAGGTCATGCAGGCTCACAACAAAGCGACAGGGCTTCCGTCGTTCCTCGACGTTCAGCGGCGGGGGCTGCCGATTGCCAAACGGTTCGATTGGAACCATACCCCGACGGAAGTATTGCTTTTGGACAAAAACAAGTATTACTCCAAAACCGACCTCGCAGGGGAACTGAACCAGGCCAAACTGGGCAACGAATTGCTCTCCATGTGGTACGGCCGCAAGCCAGATGGTAGTTTTGACGACAATTTGACCCTTATCAAGCGTCGGGGGGTGAACAACGCCACCGATATAAACGTGAAAATATCGGAAAACGCAGAGGGCGGCGATGGCCTTGCAGCACTGCGGGATGCCGGGTGGAACCTTATCGAAAACTCCTATATCATGCTTTTCAGGTTGGAAAAGTTCCAAACCATGGAGCAATACTACGATGAGGTTGATGTTTCCAATCAAAAGGCGGTCAAGGAGGACCCCAAATTAGAGTACGTCCCCACGGACAGGCCAAAACGGGGCTATATGGGCGATGTCTCCGGGGAGCTTTTCAAACTGGTGTTCAATGATTCGATCAAATCGGTCATCAACAGTTTGTGGATATTCCCAAGCGACAGCCCGGAGATGAAAAGGGAAAAAGCAATGGCTTTTGAAAATTTGGCGCTGCCCGTAACCCATGTAAAAACCCTGACGCTCGGTTATCCCCCTCTTGAATCATCCGTGAAAAAAAAGGATGCGCT
>JANOQP010000373.1:0-2462 GCA_031414895.1 Saprospirales bacterium | reverse complement strand
TTGAAAAAGGGTTGGAGGAATATGAGAAAAAGTACAGGCTGCAAATCATGTATAATCTTAAAAAAACCATCAAAAAATTCCAATTTGACGCTTATGAACTCGAACTGATTTTGGCCGAAAAGGGAGTGGTTCATTGATAGAAAAATGCGCCGATTATTGTCTTGCAAACGCAAAAATGGCCATCGCCAAAACCGCCACAGCAATCACCAATGCCGCAAAAACACCGTAGGCAAACGACCTTTCCCCCTTCCAAAAAAGAAAAATGCCGACACCTGCGGCGATGCCCATGAACAAATAGGTCCGGTCGTTGGCCATTTGGGCGGTCATGTAGCCGGCGAGCATCGTAGCGGCAAAACCTATGAGGAATTTGGCCCAGCTGGGCAGTTGGTTCAACATTTTTTTTATGGATTTTTACAAAATGACGACTTTGACCGACTGTCGCGAAAAGGATTTCTCCGAAAAAATGTTCAAAAAATAAACACCGCCAGGTAGGTTTTTGACATCAATTTCTTTCTTTTCGACATCCGGGCCGATGGTTTTTTCATTTTCAAAAACAACCCTGCCCGCGAGGTCGGTCAAAAAAAAGCGCAGGTTTTCGCCCGGCACGGTGCCCGAAATTTCAACTGAAATGGCATCGCCCGCAACCGGGTTGCCCAAAATTTTCATCGAAAAAACATCCCCGGCGGCGGTCATCGGAGATTGCGTGTTGCACATCGCGAGCTTTGAAAAACCGTTCGCCGTGTCCAAAATATCGACCAGTTCGAGATAGGCATCGTTGTCGTTTTTCAAAAAATATTTGAGCCAGCGCACCAGGATATCGTCCACCAAACCTTGTTGTTGGCTGGCAGAAATGGGCGGCATCGAGCATCCCGAAAGCACCTCGCCAAGGGTGCAATTGGTGTTCGGCCCGCCAAATTGGCAATGACTGCCGCCCGTGATATTGACGTAAAACTTGCACAAAGTGGGCAAAAGCGCGTCCCAGATCGGCTTCGCATGGGCGGCGGGCGGCGCGATGCAATCGTACGACCCGGCAAAAACGAGCGACGGCACACCGATCGATGCGGCGGCGGTTATTGCGCTCGGCATCGTGTTGGCCGGGGCAAGGCCGCCGATGCACTTTATCTGTGAAACATTGTACTGCTGCGCCAAAATGGAGCATCCGCCGCCCATCGAATGGCCGAAAATGGCAAAGGTTGGCTCGACATGGTTGAAAAAAAGCGAGGCCGGGAGCGCGTTTTGGGCGTTCATCGCGGTGCACAAAAAGGCCAGGTCCTTCGCAAACTCGGTATGGTTGGGCAAAAACCCGCCCTCGGTCGTCGGTAGGCAGACGATGAAACCCTCGGGGACAAGGCCGTTCCAAATATTTGGATAGGACGAAACTGTCATCACGAAGCCGTGGCCAAAATTGACCACCTGGAACGCGCCCCCCGCGACCGGGACATTGTCGCCCGCCGTGTTCGCGGGATAATAAATTTCGGTCGCGATGGGCCGGTTGTTCCGTGCCGGGTCGGTGAAGGTGATGGTCGTGTGGCCAATTTGGAACTGTGCCAAACAGGCGTTCGCGAGGAAGAGGAGGGGGGCAGCGAGGGCGGTCTTGTTTGACATTTTGTTGATGTTTATAAAAGCTGTGATGTGCGGTTTAACTGTTCAAACAGCGCAATCCCAATCTTTTCGACCACCCCTACCACCAGCGCATTTCCCATAAAAAAAGCCCGTTTTGCATCCGTTGCCCCGTCCATTTCGGTGTGGCCGTCGGGGAACATATTGAGCCTTTCCAGCTCGACGGGTGTCAGCCGACGGTGGCCTTTTTCGGTCAGGATGACGTGCTTGAACCGCGACGGCGACGGGCCGCCCTCGCCCGTGATGATGGTCCGCGAGGGCTTGTCCAACGGGTCGGGGAAGACCATGCCGCCCTCGCTGTAATTGTACTCAAAGCCCGATGCGTTCTTTCGGACCTCCTTTTTCGCGCCCTTCAAATAGGCCCATTTATCAAAATCCTTTTCGGCGATAAAAAACGATGCCGATGTCTCGCCGTTTTGGAGCAGGTCTTTGAGGACGACCGAGCGGCCCTCATAATTCGGGGCAACCTTCACCGTCGTGACCAATCCATCGACCATTAAACCCGCGTTTTCAAAGCCGCGCTGTTCGCCCGTTTTGTTGAAATTTTCGGAAATCTCGACGATATCGCCGTCCAGTTTGAATTGGGCCGCGCCCAAAACCATCGCGGCGGTTGCCGGAAATGCGGCGGCCAAAGTGCCCTCCGACAAAATCCAATCTTCCGCCGGGGCCGATTTTAATGCCGAAAAAAGCGGGCTGTCCATTGAATACGCCAAAATGAAAATACGACGACGGCGCTGCGGCATCCCAAAATCTGCCGCGTTGATGATGCGCCATTCGACTGCGTAACCGAGGTCGTCGAGGCTTTTTAGGATGATGGCAAAATCGCGGCCACGCTGGGCGGA
>JANOQP010000372.1:0-2802 GCA_031414895.1 Saprospirales bacterium | reverse complement strand
GTTGCCCTCCTCGGTGTAGAATTTCAAGGCAAAACCACGGGGGTCACGCTCGGTATCGGCGCTGCCCTTCTCGCCGCCCACGGTGGAGAAGCGGGCCAGCATCCTCGTTTATTTACCAATTTCAGAAAAGATTTTGGCCTTAGTGTACTTCGTAATATCATGTGTGACGGTGAAGGTGCCGAATGCGCCGGAGCCCTTGGCATGTACCACCCGCTCCGGGATGCGCTCCCGGTTGAAGTGCGCCATTTTTTCGTGCAAAATAAAATCTTGCAACAAGATCGGCCCGCGCGGCCCAACGGTCATCGAGTTTTCGTTCTCGGCATACGGACGACCGGAAGCGGTGGTCAGTTTTGTGTTTTTTTCCATGATTGGTCTTATTTTTTTCTGATAAAAAAGCTGTCCGGCAAATGTCCCTATTTTCACCCATCAATCAAACTGATATTTTTGATGAACCAATAGATTTTGTCGATGAATTTTCAACAGCTCGAATACATCCTCGCCATCGAACGGCACCGACATTTCGCGAAGGCCGCCGAGGCCTGCCACGTCACCCAGCCGACGTTGAGCATGATGGTCCAAAAACTCGAAGAGGAACTCGCTGTCAAGATTTTCGACCGCAGCAAACAGCCCGTCGTGCCGACCGTCGTGGGCGAAATTATCATCGATCAGGCCCGCAACATACTGCTCGAAGTCACCCGGCTGCATGACATTTTGCGGCAGCAAAAAAACGCGCTCACGGGCGAGTTGCGCGTCGGCATCATCCCGACGCTCGCGCCGTATTTGATGCACCGTTTCGTCCACCGTTTTTTGGAAAAATACCCCGGCGTCCATCTTTCGGTCTCCGAACACATCACTTCTGCCATACTTAAACGGTTGAAAAACAACCAGTTGGATCTCGGTATCCTCGTCAGCCCGCTCAACGACCCGGCCATCCGCGAGGTGCCGCTTTTTTACGAACCGCTCCTCGTCTATTCGTCGCACACCTACGAAAAACAGTTTTTGTTGCCCGAGGACATCGAACCGGACGAGCTGCTTTTGCTCGAAGAGGGCCATTGTTTGCGCTCGCAAATCATGAATCTCTGCGAGCTCCGCCGCCGTTCGGACAGCCGCCTCAACTATCAATCTGGCAGCCTCGAAACCCTGATCCGCCTCGTCGGCATGGGCCAGGGCGTGACCATTTTGCCCGCCATGGCCACCGAAACGCTCGGCCCGGAACAGCGGCAGCACCTTTTCCAGTTCCGCGCACCGGCCCCTGTCCGCGAGGTCAGCCTCGCCACGCACCGCGATTTTTTGAAAAACGACCTGATTTCGGCCTTCAAGGACGAGTTGATGGCGGGCGTTCCGGCAGAATTTATGGAAAAAAATGGAGGGGCTGGTTAATTGAGGAATTGAGGATTGACCAATTCCTCAATTAACCAGTTCCTCAATTTTCAACCAATTCACCAATTAAAAAATGGCAGCACCCGCCCACCCGACCGGTTTATCAGCCCGATTTGCAGCCCTCGGAGGTCTTTTGATTGGTTGAAAAGGCCGATTTGCAGCCCGCGCATTTTTTTTGCACTGTTGAAAAGGCCGATTTGGTGGCCCCGAACGCGACGGGCCTTGTTCACGATGCCGGAAACTTGCACTCCGTTTATCTCGTTGGCCACGTTCAAGACCCCGCCGATTTGGACACCCTCGAACGCCGATTCTTTGCCCGAAAAATTGACCAAACCAGCCGTTTGGACTGCGAAACCGTCAATTTGGCCCGCCGAATTGACCAGCCCGGCCGCCTGAACGCCGCTCAAAGTGTCCGCCGTTTGGTTGAAAAGCCCCGCCAATTGGATGCCCGCCGCGCTGCCTTTTACCAAGTTGAAAAGCCCAGCAGCCTGCACGCCGCGCACCCTTTTTTTGGTAAAATTGCCCAATCCGGCCAGCTCCACGCCGCGCACCGCCGCCGATTGCCCCGCCAAAATATTGATGGAAAAATCGTTTTCGACCTTCGCGTCGAGGCCCCGGTTGGTCCCTATTTTTGGCAAAAAAGAAAGCTGGAAACGGCGGCGCAACGTGTCCGGCACGTTCACCTGCGTCCATCGGTCGAGGGTCGCGGCGAAGAAATATTCGAGCACAGAGGCCGATTTTTGGAGGGTCTCGCGCCAATTTTCGGGCGATTTGGCCGAGTCGGACAGCGGGAAATTTTGCACCATTTCAATTTTTTGAAAACGCGGGGAGTCCGAAGAAACCATCAAAACCGTATCGCGGTAGCCGAGCTTGGCGACCACGATCTCGGACCTTTTTTTCACTTTCAAACTGTAAAAACCGCTCGAATCGGTCGTCGTGGCCCGCAGCGTCCGGCGGTCAAAAACGGTCGCATTGGCCAGTCGTTCGCCCGTTTTTGGGTCGCGGAGGGTGCCGGAAAGCTCGGATTTTGGCGGTTTTTGCTTTTTCAGTATCAAATAATTGCCGCTCGTTTTCACCTGAAAACCGTCGCCGAGCATCTCGCGGAGGGCCTCGCGCACCGTCCAATTTTGCGCCGCCAAACTCACCCTCCGGCCATCATCAATGATCTTTGGGTTGTACGACCACTCAAAATCGGCCTGTTTTGCCACTTCGTCGAGCGCGGTTTTGATTGGTGTTTTTTCAAAAAAAAGGGTGACGCGCCGGGCCAGAACATCAGTCGCCGAGACCCGCAAAAAGGCCAGTAAAAACAAAAAAGCCAAAAAAATTTGACGGTTTTTCATCGAAAATTTGGTTTGAAAATCGGACACCGCTCGGGAGGGTCTGCGACCCGAAACGCCCCGTCCGCAGGTCTCTGACCTGCAG
>JANOQP010000371.1:0-7201 GCA_031414895.1 Saprospirales bacterium | reverse complement strand
GTGAAAAACGGCCTCGGTTTGGTCATCAAAAATGCCGTCCTGATTGGCATCGAGCCAGATTTTCCAAAACTCCTGAAAGGTCGAATAGCTGAAACCGGTCGTCAAAATGATCGGGACGGATTGGCCCGGGGTCATTTCGATGGCATTGCCGGGCGAAAAATTGTCCGAAAAATCGGAATACTGGCTTTTGCCGGAGGCCATTTCAAAGCTGCCAATTTTCACCGCCGAGATCCAGTCGTGCCACGGAAAACTGGCCTCCGCAAAGCAATGATCAGGAGCGGGCTGGCCGTTTTGATCAACAAAACAAGGGTCGGGCGGCACCACTTTATCGCTTGATTTGCAGGCGAGGTTGGCCGAATCGCGGACGGTCAGGAGCCATTCGCCGCCGGAAATTTCGTGGTTCGTTTCTGGAAAAAACACGTCGCCGACCTTGCCCCGGAAAACCTCGGAATTGAGTTCCGTGACCCAATCGCTGCCCGAACCGAGGACCTGAAAACCGATGCGATAGCTGTCCTTTAAGGTGTCGATGCACCAATTTTCGACCAAATCGACCTTGATTTGGCAATTGGTGGGCGGTGCGCCGATTTCGACATTGACCAAAAAATCTTCGATTTCGCCATAATCGAGCACATCGCAGGGGTCGCCCGCGCCGCCGTTCCCGCGCCGCATGGCCACGCGCAAAAGGGTCGGGCCGGGCAGCGCGTCGGACGGCAATTTGATGGTGCCCGCGGTCGAAAAACTGGCCGTGCCGTCGGCGGGCGCGTTTTGGACGGCGGCAAAAGCCAGCTCGTCGGTCGGGTGGAAAATGCCGTCGTGGTCGATGTCGATCCAGATGGCCCAGCTTTCCTTAAAAGCCTCGTAACTGAACCCGGTCGTGAGCAAAACGGGCGTTTGCGCCCCCGTTTTCATCAAAAAAGGCGTTTTTTGGGTAAAATTAGAATAGACGCTTTTGCCCGATGGATGCGCGACCGCGCCAATTTGGACGCCGCCAATCCAGTCGTGCCACGGGAAATTGGCCCAGGCGTTGCATGGGTTTTGGGCAAAAATTTGGGTCTTCAAAACGAAGAAGAACAAAAAAGGGCGCCACGAACGGCCGCGTTTGTCGAGCTTTTTCATAAAAAAATGGCATGTTCTATGGAGAAAATTTCAAAAGGGGGACAACCTTTGAGGGGCAAATAATCTGCCAAAATTTAATTTGACAAAAGTTGAAAAGTGAATTTGAAGTTTAAGAAAATCGGTGGATGGCTGATAGGTGCCCTTTTTTTGGCCGGGGTGCTGGCCTTTGGACGGGTGATGATGGGCAAGACGCTGCCCTATTTTTCGTTCGAACGGGCGATCAATTTCCTCGGCACAAAACAGGATTTCGTCCTCGACAACCCGGTTTTCATGGCCGCTTTTTACGTCCATATTTCGAGTGCGCTGGTGGTGATGGTGGTCGGGGCGTTCCAGTTTTTTCCCATAATTTTGAGGAAAAAGCCCGCTGTCCATCATTTTTTGGGAAAAATATACATCCTCGGCACACTGTTTTTGGCGGCCCCGTCGGGCATGGTCCTCGCCAAATTTGCCAACGGCGGCCTCACTTCGCGGGTCGGTTTTTCGCTGCAATGCATCGTTTGGTTCGCGCTCACGGCGGCAGCTTGGTGGGAGATCAGGCAGCGGCGGTGGCTCGAGCACACCCATTTTATGCTCCGCAGCTATGCCGTCACGTTGGCCGCGATGAGCCTCCGGACGGAGAGTTATTGGATGTATTATTGCCTCGGCACGAAGCCGATCGAGACCTATCAAACGGTCACTTGGCTCTCGTGGGTCGGCAATTTGGTGGTCATCGAATGCCTCATTTATTTTGGTCTCGGGCGGCGGCTATTGGCTGCCCGTTAGTTCGTAAAACTCATTATTTCATAAAAAACAATCAATTTATGCGCATTTCCCTTTTTAGCGCGGCCCTCCTGATGGTTTTCGCCGCCTGTGTCAACCAATCAAAACCGCCCGTCGTTGCCGAGGCAAGGGCAGTTCCCGTTCGCCTCCAAACCCATGCCGAGGCCGCCGACACACTGCTCGCCGACAGCACCCGGCCCCGCAAACCGCTCAAATTTCGGCAGCTCCAATGGCAGGAACTGAGCAAGTTCATGGCCTCACAAGACCTCTCGTCGCTGCTCAAAAACAGTTGGCCCGACAACGGTTTTTATGGCGACAACCGCTATCGCATCGAGTTCGTCTTCACGAAAGTGGTGAAGAGCACGACCGACCCGGCCCTCTATTTTGTCGAGGGGAAAAACCGCCACAAAAAAACCGTCACGCCTTTCCATGGCACGATGCGGATCGGGCAGGTCCGCGCTTTTTCCGACCCGAACATGGACGAGGACGAGACCGATGCGATCGGTTTTGGGGACAAATATGCCGTCGCCGGGACCTTCGAATTCCCGGAGGACAGCGCGCAACTGGCCACGAGCGGCCTGTTCAAGGGCAATTTTAAACTTGATTTTGTCGAGATAAAAAACGCGGAGGCGAACACCGCCACGAAAGACCTTTGGTTTTTCTCCGACGACGCGCCCGCGAGCGGCAGCGGCTATCGTTTTGACGGCACTTGGGCCAGTTATGTCAAAAAGGACATGGTGAAACCCGTCATCTGGTCGCGCGACCTGTTCCGTTTTGCCAACGGCGTTTTGAAGGATTTCAGCTATGGCGAGCGCGATATCGAGATCAACCCGGCCTATCGCGCGCTTGGATGGGACAATTATTGGGACGCCGAGGAGTGGTGGACCGACAATTATGTGAAGCCGGCATATACCGAACCGGCTGTCAATTGAAAACGGCGGACGGCTGACGGCTGACGGCTAACGGCGGACGGCTGACGGCCAACGGCGGACGGCTGACGGCGGACGGTTTGGGCATCATGAGCCGTTCGCCGTCCGCCGTCCGCCGTTGATTTGAGTGTTTCACTTACCCAATTCGGGCGTTTTTGAACGTGGGGCGGCCTAATTTTGCCCCATATTTTAATCGGAAGTCCCACAGGCGCGGCCCGCCATTCTGTTTCAGTACCCTTTTTTGCCGCGTTTTTTCAACAAACACGCTCAATCCGATACGATGAATCGCCCGATTTTCATTGCCGCCGTTTTTTTGGCGGCCTCCGGCTTTTTGGCCGCGCAAAACCTTTCCTTTTCAAAAATCCCGTTGGACTGGCAGATTTTCCAGCGCAACCTTTCGACCAACCAGGCCGATGTTTTGATTGCCGGGAAATGCCCGCAATGGACGGGGTACACCAGCGTCGAAGTGCGGCTTTCCGACGAATCGGGCACGGTCTTGCAGACCATAAAAAAGCCGCTGGCCTTTTATGCGGGCGAGGCAGCATTTGATTTTTCCCTAAAAATTGCGGCTGCCCGGAACAACCACCAAATCGAGATTTTCGGGCAAAAGGTGGCAAATGGCCCATATTCCATCGAAAAAAAGGTCGAAAAACTCCTCGCGGGCGATATTTTCATCATCAACGGGCAGTCGAACGCCGTCGCCCTCGCCTCTCCTTTCCTCGACGATGTGGACGAATATACACGTTCCTGGTTGCCGCAATACGGTTGGGGCCGGCTCAACCTTTCCTTCCCCGGGCAATGGGGCGCACGGCTCGCCAACCGCATAGCCGACGATATCGGGGTGCCGGTCGCCATTTTCAACGGCGCGGCGGGCGCCCTCAAAATCGAGGGGCTTTTGCCAAAACCGACCGACCCGGCCAGCAATTATTCCCAGTTTTTGGCCCGAATGGAACAGGCCGGGACGGGCAAAAAAGCGCGCGCCGCATTCTTTTTCCAAGGCGAGGCCGACGGTTGGGAAACCTCGACCGCCGATTACAAAGCCCGGTTTTTGATTTTAAAAAATGCGTGGAAAGCTGATTTCGGCATCGAACACACTTGGCTTTTTCAGATGCGCTACCAAAGTTGCACGGCGGAAAAACCGCTCGTTTTGGAGGCTCAACGCCAACTGGGCCTCGAAAACGGCGATATCGATGTGATCTCCACGACGAATGCCGACCACGATAGCTGCCACTTTTATTATCAAAAAGGCTATAAATTGCTCGGCGACCGGTTGTTCAATGCCGTCGCTAACCGTTTTTACGGGAATACAACGCCGGAAACGGACGCGCCTGACGTGAGCAAGATTTACTTTGAAAACCCGACCACCATCGTCGTCGAGGTCGCGAACACGGCCAACCTTTCGGTCATCGGCTGGCCGTGGGGCGATTGGCGGACGGAGGGCGCGGCGGTCGCCATCACCGGCGGCTCGGTCGCGGGCAACAAGATCCGGCTGGCGCTCAACGGCCCGTCCACCGCCGTCACGGGCCTCTCCTACCTCGGCCATCCGGGCAACGCGAACCATTGGGTCGTCAACCCGGCGGGGGTCGGACTTTTGGCATTTTACAACAAAATCATCACCGCCGCGCCGCCGCCGCCGCCGTCCGCTCAACCTGACTTCCTCATCGCCACGGCGAACATCCCGGCGGCCATGCAAGCGGGGCAAAACGCGACCATTTCCTTCGGCATAAAAAACGACGGCGGCAGTTCCGCCAGTAGTTCTGTGGTCGTCGGGGCATGGATTTCGAGCGATAATATATTGAGCATCAACGATTTAGGTATGGCGACCGCCGCTTTCCCGATGCCGCAAACGGGCGCGACGACAGCGGCCAGCATCCTCGTGACCATCCCGGCAGCGACGATCTCGGGCAATTATTTCATCATCCTAAAATGCGACCCGGCCAACCAAATCGCCGAATTGAACGAGGGGAACAACGAGTTTTTGCAACAAATCACCGTCGGCACGGTCGTTCCGCCGCCGCCCACAAATGGCCCCGACCTCGAACTCACCGCCGCCACGAACGTTCCAAAACCAGCCGCTTGGGCCACCGCGCCCATCCTTTTTTCATTAAAAAACAACGGCAGCACGGCTGCGACGGGCATCACCGTCGGCTTCAATCTCGACGGAAAAGTGGTCTATGAGGGCGGCAACGAGGCGACGGCGAGCCAGGGGACGTTCAATTATATCTCCGGTTTTTGGCTGGTCGGCAGCCTCGGCGCGGGGCAATCGGCCTCCATCGACCTGCGGCTTTTCATGCTCGACACTTTGCCAAAGCGCATTTTTGGACAGGTCGCGGCGCAAATCGGGGGCGATGCCGACTCGCAGCCGGGCAACGGAAACCCCGCCACCGGCCCCGCGCAAGACGACGAATTTTGGGTGAAATTCAACGGCAACGGGTCATCGGGCGGTTCTGGCGGCGGAACGGGTGGCGGCGGCAACCCAAATCCCCCGGCTGCAGATTATTGCCAAGCAATTTCAGATTTTCCGTGGGAAGATTGGATCGCGGGCGTAGAAATCGGGGGAGTTTTTAACAAAGTTTCGGGCAAATCGGCCTATTCGGATTTTACGTCGACCCCCATTTCACTCGAAAAAGGGGTGGCCCATCCGATCAATTTGACAACCGGTTTCAGCTATCTCGGCCATGCCGAAAACTGGCGGATCTGGCTCGACCTCGATGCCAACAAAAATTTTGAGCCAGACGAAAAACGCTTCGAAGGGACAATCACCCCGCCGCCGCACGGCAGTTTTGAAAAATCGCTCACCGGAACTTTGACCATCCCCGCGACGGCCATCGACGGCCCCGCCCGGATGCGCGTCGGGATGTCGCGCAACGCTATGCCTGGGCCTTGCGACACGCTCGATTTTGGGGAATACGAGGATTTTTTGGTCAATATCGCCCAAAACCTGACCGATTCGGGCGCAACCGATGACCCACGAAGTGTCGAATTCGAAAACGCTGCGCAAATTTGGTTCGGTATTTCGCCCAACCCGGCGGGCGATTTTGCGGTCATCGCGATGGAAAAATTGATGGAAAAACCCGCCACCGTCCGCGTGACCGACCTTTTTGGGAAGACCATTTTAGAAGAAAAAACGCCCCGCGTTGCACAATCGGTCATGTTGCTCGATTGCCGAAATTGGCAAAATGGGCTCTATTTTATCCACCTCGAAACGCCCGGTTTTAGGCCGCTGACGCGAAAAATGGTGGTCGCGCGGACTTTTTGATGGCTATCTTCGCCGCATGAAAAACCTTCTTTTACTCATCTTTTTCATGCTTTCAACAACAAAAACCCGCGCTGGCGAGGTCGATACGCTGGATATTTATTCCAATTCGATGCGCAAAATGGTGCGGACGGTGGTCGTCACACCGTGGTCGTACGCTGTGCAGGGCGCGCCGCTCCCGGTCGTCTATCTGCTACACGGGTGGAGCGGAAACTATGCCTCGTGGCTCGCCGACGCGCCGCATTTGGTGAACATGGTGGACGAAAACAACCTGATCCTCGTCTGCCCGGATGGCGGCTACGATTCGTGGTGGCTCGATTCACCGATGGACTCGGCGGTGCGTTACGAGACTTTTTTAGCGAAGGAACTGCCCGCTTTTATTGATAAAAATTACCACACACGAGCCGATGCGGGCGGCCGGGCCATCTCCGGGTTGAGCATGGGCGGGCATGGTGCGCTGCTCAATGGGTTTCGGAACCCGCATATTTTTGGCGCGTGCGGGAGCATTTGCGGCGGTGTGGATCTGCGACCGTGGCGAAAAAATGGATGGGAATTGAAAAACGTGCTGGGCGACCCGACCAAGTTTTGGGAAAACTGGGAGAGCAATTCCGTTGCCGCACTCGCCCCGACGCTCAAGAACGGGGCTCAAAAGTTCATCGTCGATTGCGGCATCGATGATTTTTTCATCGAAATGAACCGGACTTTGCACGCTGAATTGCTCAAATTTGGCATCGACCACGAATACACCGAGCGTCCCGGCGAGCACAACGGCGATTATTGGAACAATGCCGTGGACTTTCAAATCCTATTTTTCAAGAAGTTTTTTGAAGAGAAAAAGGGACGTTGATTTGTCTTTTGCCAAAAAAAAATGCCGCGACAGAGGGTCAGACTGTCGCGGCATTTTTTTTTGAAAATAAATTAACCCGCCCCGGGAGGCGTGGGCGCGGGAACGACATTTTTCACCGCAGGAACGGCCTTTAAATAAGCGAAAATCGCCGCAGCATCTTCGTCCGAAAGGTTGCGGTAATTCTGCCACGGCATCGGCGGGAGGAGCATCCGGCCGTTGTCCATGACTTTTGATTTGCCCTCGCGCATGGCTTTTTTGAAATGGTCTAGCGTCCAATTGCCCAATCCGGTCTCG
>JANOQP010000370.1:0-5635 GCA_031414895.1 Saprospirales bacterium | reverse complement strand
AAAAGGCACGTCGGTCTGCACCTGCACGGCAAAATCGTCCTTCACATAATTGCTGAACCGGAAACCGGGCAGGGCCGTGTTCAGCCGGAACATCGGTTTTTCGCCGACCGTCACCTCGCTGATCGCCTCGACGCCGATATTGGTTTTAATCACGTCGTTTTCGGTTCGGAATGGGGTCATCGAGAGCGAAATGGGCGTCGTTTTTACCCACATTTTGTACTCCTCTGACATGAGCGACGGTGTTTGCAGCGCGTCCCAAGCGGTCTGGACGGCCGGGCGGAGGCTCATTTGTTCGCGCACGAGCTTGTCGATGGAGGCCGAGAGGTCATTTTTGGATTTGTTGAGCATCAAATTGGCCAGCGACTCCACCGGAATGTCCCAAATGGAGGTCAGGAGCTTCGGTTTTTTGAGCCATTCGTGGCCCTCGATGACCGTCCAGGTTTCGAGCGACCAGTCCTCGCGGATATTGAAAATGGTCCTGAAATTGAGCGCGATATCGCCATCGACCTCCGCATTTGTGAACGTGAGGCTTTTTTTTACCCAAATATTTACCGGGACGCGGTACCGGATTTCGTTGCCCGCGAGTGTCATCGTGATTGGTTGGATCTTCCAAACGCGCATTTGCAGGCCGTCGTCGCCGAGGTCGGCATCCTCGTAAATAAGGTCGAAAAGTTTTTTGTTCACCGCGCTTTCAAGCTCCCAACGGGTGATGTGAACGGGGATGTTTATCGTCGAGACTAGCGGGTTCTCACTCATCGGGATGTATTGTTCGGTGGGTGTGGGCGCACTTTCATTGACTTCCTGCGCGGTTGTTTTGCCCAAAAATTGGGCAAAAAAGAGGGTTAAAACGGCTTTTGCCAAAAATTTCATGTTCAAATATTTTGGGCAAAGTTAGCGCCCCCCGCCCGCCGTTCCGTACCAAGTTTCGCGTCCAGCCCGTCCGAGAAAACGGTGGGCAAATGGTTTTCAACAACATAGAATCAAAAAATAACGGGGCCGCCCGTTCATTTTTCCCTTTCCGCATCCTCTGCCCGCCATTCTGCGCCCAATTCCGAATTCAAATCTTCCGAAAAAACGGGCGCGAGCATCGGCAAACCGACCCATTGGTGCTCCGCCGCGCTTACTGCGCCGATGCGCAAAAAGCCGCCGGACGATTTTGCGACCTCCTCGGCGAGCATCTTGAACGAACGATAAATGGCCGCCCCGGCGAACGCGCCCATTTTCCCCAAGATCGGGTTCAAAAGTTCCAATTGATTGGAAATCAATGCGTTGCGCTGCGTTGTTTCGGTCGGCAGCTCCGCCAAAAGGGACTGCATTTTTTCCCAAAAACCGACCGCGACCGCTTTATAAAAAGGCTGCAATGATTCCGGTTTTGCATAGGCACGCGCCGAAATGAGTTTTTCGGCCCAAGTTTTTTCCTCGCGGTCGAAGTTGCCGTCGGCGGCACCGATCAGGACGGCGATAAGGGCGGGTGCGTCGGCGAGGACCTGGTTTTCGGCGGGGGAAAGGTTTGAAAAGTGCATGGTCTATGTTTTTTTATCGCCAATAAAAATGGTCATGCCCGATAAAAAGCATGACCATTTTTGGGCAGTTTGCAGTAAAATCCAAGTGGAGGATCAATACCCTTTTAAAGTCTGGTTTTTGCTCGAAAGCACCTCCGCGACCTTTTTCCCGATCATGGCCGGCGACTCGACGACATAGATGCCGTTTTCGGCCATGATCCGCATTTTGGCGGCAGCCGTGTCGTCGTGGCCACCGACAATTGCGCCCGCGTGGCCCATTTTGCGGCCCTTCGGCGCGGTCTGTCCGGCGATGAAACCGATGACCGGCTTCGGGTTGCCGACCGATTTGAGCCAACGCGCCGCCTCCGCTTCGAGGCCGCCGCCGATCTCGCCGATGACGACGACGGCATCGGTTTCGGGGTCGTTGATGAACAGTTCGAGGGCCTCCCGAGTGGTCGTCCCGATGATCGGGTCGCCGCCGATGCCGATGGCCGTCGAGATGCCGAGCCCCGCTTTCACGATCTGGTCGGCAGCTTCGTAGGTGAGCGTCCCGGATTTTGAGACGAGGCCAATGCGGCCTTTTTTGAACACAAAACCGGGCATAATGCCCACTTTTGCTTCGTCAGGCGTAATTATCCCGGGGCAATTTGGCCCAATCAGCCGCGCTCCCGACCGCTCGACATAGGCTTTTGCCTTCAACATATCTTGAATGGGGATGCCCTCGGTGATGCAAACGACCACTTTTATGCCAGACATCGCGGCCTCGATGATCGCGTCCGCAGCAAACGCAGGCGGCACAAAAATGATGGAAACATCCGCCCCAACTTTCGCCACCGCATCGGCGACGGTGTTGAAAACGGGCCGGTCGAGGTGCGTTTGGCCGCCCTTTCCAGGGGTCACGCCGCCGACGACGTTCGTATTATAGGCGATCATCTGCTCGGCGTGAAAAGTGCCTTCCTTTCCGGTAAAACCCTGGACGATGATGCGGGAATCTTTGTTGACTAATACAGACATAAAAAATAATGGGATAATGTGTTAATTTGGGAAAGGGATAATTTGGGAATGCAGAAATTTGGGAAGGGAAATTGGAGCAGCTAGCAGGGAATTTTCCCATTTGCACATTCCCATATTATCCTTTTGACCTATTTTTCCTCGAAAATAAAAACGTCCTCGTCCGCTTTGTGCATCAAATAATGTTCGCGGGCGAAGCGGTCTTTCGAGTCCTCGAATACATTGATGTCCTCTTTGACCTCCTTTATTTTTCCTTGATAAAAAACGCGGTCGCTTTCGAGGTGTTGGACTGTTTTGTGGAGGTCATATTGGGTGATGAAGCTCTGTCGGTCCAAAAAGCACATCCAAAAAAAGAAGGCGACGAGCGTCAAATAGTACCTGTTTTGCAGCGGGGCGGGCAGTTGCCGGTGGAGCTGGTTGAAGAATTTCGTGAGCATGGGCTGATTTTTTTCTCGCGGCGAAAGTAGAACGGGCGGCGTGGGTTTTATCCTTTTAGGCCGGGCTTTTTGTCGAAAATGGGCGATTATTTTTTGAAAAATCCATTGGCCTTGAATCACTTTTAGGGCCTTCGCCCAAAATAAATTTTGCTTGCCCCTGTTTTTTCACCTTATTCACAAAATGATGTTTGGCGCATTGGCTTTTTAATGTACCTTCGCGCCGCTTTCAACGAGCAAGGGTCATCGAGGTGGTGAACGAGATTCGGGGGGAGTGACCTTAATGGATAAAGTACTTTTTTCGGAGCTTGAACTCTCCGACGCAACCCAGTTGGCCCTTTCGGAACTGGGATTTGAACACGCCTCGCCGATTCAGGCACAGGCAATCCCCCTCGTGATGAGCGGGCGCGACGTAATCGGTCAGGCCCAAACGGGCACCGGAAAAACTGCCGCCTACGGCATCCCGATGATCGAAAAATTGGACACGACCAGCCGCAAGATTGGCGCATTGGTCGTCTGTCCCACCCGCGAACTCGTGATGCAGGTCGCCACGGAGCTCAAAAAATTCGCCAAGCACAAAAAACCGGGCGTTTCGGTGCAGGCCATTTATGGCGGCGATTCCATTGCGAAACAGCTCAAAAACCTCGACAAGGGCGCACACGTCATCGTCGGAACGCCGGGCCGCTTGATCGATTTCATCAACCGGGGCGTTTTCAATTTCTCCGACCTCAAAATGGTCATCCTCGACGAGGCCGACGAAATGCTCAACATGGGCTTCCGCGAAGACATCGAGACCATCCTCGCATCGATGCCCGAAGACCGCCAAACGGTGCTTTTTTCGGCAACGATGCCGCAGCCGATCCTCGAGATCGCAAAAAGGTTTCAGAAAAAACCCGCGCACGTCAAAATCGAGGGGGTCAATTTGACCGCCGCGAACATCGAACAACTTTATTTCGAGATCCATTCGGACGACCGTTTGCGCGTCCTGTCGGATTTGATGACACTCCACGATGTCCGCCTCGCGCTCTGTTTTTGCAACATGAAAGTTCAGGTCGATGAACTTGTCGCCGACCTCCGCCGCCTCGGTTTCCATGCCGACGGTTTGCACGGCGACCTTTCGCAGGCGCAACGCTCGGCGATCATGGCCGCTTTCCGCGAAGGTTCGATCGAGATCTTGGTCGCGACCGACGTGGCCGCGCGTGGCATCGACGTGAACGATGTGGACGCCGTTTTCAACTGGGAACTGCCGTTCGACTCCGAATATTACGTCCACCGCGTTGGCCGCACAGGCCGCGCCGGGAAATCGGGCAAGGCATTCAGCTTCGTCACCGGCCGCAAGGAATTTGCCCGCCTGAAAAACATCGAGCGTTTCGCAAAAATGCGCATCGAGCGCGCCTTCCCGCCAACGGGCCACGACCTCTGGGACATCAAAAAGGAGAAAATGCTCACCCGCCTCAAAGCTATCCTCGAAGAGGGCAAGCTCGAAACGCACGAGGCGATGGTCGGCGAGTTCCTCGAAGCGGGCTTCACGCACGTCACCCTGGCCGCCGCGCTGCTCAAGCGCGCGATGCCAAAAGCACCCGAAGGCGCACGCCCGCAAGCGAAACCATCCTCGGCCTTTGCCGTAAAAAAATCGGAGCCATCGGTCGCGGCGAGCAAGCCCTCGTTTATCAAGCACGACAAATACGGCAAGACGTTCAAAGTGGACAAGCCGAAGTTCGAAAAACCGAGCTTCGAGAAACCGAAGTTCGACAAGCCCATTTTTGACAAGCCATTGTTCGACAAGCCGGCCAAGGCCGACAAATTCGACAAGGCATCGAAGACCGCAAAGCCGGGCAAGGCCGTCGTTTTTGAAAAAGCCGCCGAAAAAGCAGCCCCGAAAAAGAAGTTCGGCAAGGCAAAATTCGGCCTCGTCGAAGTTTGGTAGGAAAAGACCTTTTCTGAAAATAAATTTCCCCATCGGAGAATTTTTTGGAATTGGCACTCGTTTAGAAAGCAAATTGTAGCTTCATACAATAGAAACGGTTTAGTGAAAAGAAGCCCGGCCTCAATGGAAGCCGGGCTTTTTGTTTTTCCGCCCAACCTTGCCCGGACTTTTTAATTTCGCCCAAAAAATTCCGTCCGGATGCCACGAACCACCCGCGAACACGTCTTCGTTTTTGGCTGCGCTCTTTTGTTGGTGAGCCAGATTTTTTCGCCGTTCCTGCTCTCGTTGAGCCTCTGGACCATCGCGTATGCCAGTTTGGTCAAACAAAACCCGCGCGGTTGGCCGACCATCGACTTCCCCCTCGTTTTCAAAAACCTGTTCAAAAAACCGGGGCTTTTGGCCATTTCGGGTCTTTTTTGGCTCTGCCTATTCAGTGGCCTTTGGTCCGAAAACCACGTTTATTGGCTCGAACGGACGCAGGTGCGGCTGCCTTTCATCATCCTCCCACTCGCTTTCGCCAACCGGCCAAACATTTCAAAAAAACAGTTCGACGGGCTTTGCGCCTTTTTTTTGGTCTCTATCACGGCGTTCGGGATTGGCGTTTTGGTCAATTTTGCGCTTAATTATGAGGCCGTGATGAACCAGTTGAGCATCGGCGGGGCGGTACCTGTGCCAAAGAACCATATCCGGTTCAGCCTTTTGGTGGCATTGGGCGTGGCTGTCGGGTGGCAGCTTTTCCGGCGCCATTTTTTTTGGAAAAA
>JANOQP010000369.1:0-1533 GCA_031414895.1 Saprospirales bacterium | reverse complement strand
GTTTTTCTCCGAAAAAACGGGCTGAAAATGGACTTGAAAATTTTGCGCCGCCGCTTTTTCGTGCAACCCAAAAAGGCTCGAAAAAGCGAACAGCTGGAGCGCATTTTTGGACATAATTTATTGATTCTGAATCTTTTGCCTGCCTTTCGGCCCCGGAAAATAAGTCGTCAAATCACCCACGAGCGCATCGAAATCGGCCAATTGTTCGGCGCGGCAAAGGCTTTTTATGTCCCGAAAATGGGCGAGGTGGATTTGCTCGACCGACGTTTGCAGGCGACCGACCTCGGCGGCCAAACTGTCTTTTTTTGAAAAATCTTCGCCTAAAAGTTGATGGTAAATCGCCTGCCGGGCTGCAACCAATTCGGCCTCTTTTTGGCGGATGTTGGCGCGGTGTTTTTGGATGAGTTTTTCATAATCGGCCACCTGTTTTTCATCAAAATGGAGGCGTTCGATGATGATTTTTCGCGGGCCATCTGGGCGGGGCGACGGCATTTTTCCCGACAAAAAAAACGCGGCCATGCCGATGTTCAGCAAAACCAGCGCGGCGACGGCGAGCGTCAAAAAACGGGTTTTATTCATCGTAAAGTTGGTTGGAGGTTTGAAGTTTCAGGTTGACGGCGAGCGTTTCGGCTGGCAGGGCAGTCTTCCGGTTTTCATTTTTTGCCAAAAAAACATTGAAAAAAACGAGCGCAGCGAAGGCCAAACCGCCCGCCAATTGCCACGAAACGGGCAATCTTTCGATCTCGCCGGCACGGATTTTGGCCGCGATGCGGGTCATCAAAAATGGCGGCGCGTCCATTTTGGACACCTTTTTCAGCAAATCGAGTTCATTTTCGTTTTTCATATTTTCGAGTTTTGGACGATTGTTTTTGGAAAAACCTTCGGCGGGTTCATGTTTTTTTCAAGTTCATTTTTGCCCGCTGCAAAAGTGACTCGACGGCCTTTTCGGAAATGCCCATGATTTCGGCGATTTCGCGCTGCGGCAGGTCGTCCATGTGTTTTAAAACGAGCGCAGTACGTTGATTTCCAGGCAGTTGGTTGATTTTTTTGAACAGGTTTTCGAGTGCCTCGCGGTCTTCAAGTTGCACGCCGGGATGGTCGAAATGGGCCAGGTTTTCGGCCTCTTTTGAAAAAATATTGGTGAAAAAAGCGAACCGTTTTTGCCGCTTTTTTGCGCGCAAAACATCGAAACAATGGTTGATTGCGATGCGGTAAACCCAGGTTTTCAGGCTCGAATTGCCCCCGAAACCGGCCAATTTGGCGTGGACTTTTACAAAAACATCCTGCGTGGCTTCCTCCGCGTCTTGCCTGTTTTCGAGGTAATTGAGGCAGAGATTGAAGACCAGGTTTTGGTGCGCTTCGTAAATTTCGTGGAAATCGGGCATTGGGCCGCTGTCTTTTTTTTTGGCAAAAATAAATCGAAGTTGGCCCAGCTGGGTTATTCCCTTTCGGGAGATAAAACCTGAAATTTAAATCTCAATACAACTGTCATTCCGTAGGAATCTGCCCGAGAATTCGTGCTGAAATTTGGGC
>JANOQP010000368.1:0-2558 GCA_031414895.1 Saprospirales bacterium | reverse complement strand
CTAAAAAAACTCCGCGACCTCTGTGAATCCCTCCGTCGTCCTCTGTGTTTAAAATAAAACCTTCGCCCGCACCCCAAAATTCGCCCCCGGCGAATCGGCGAAAAAGCGGAAGAAATCCGTGTACTCGCGGTATTTTTTGTTCGACAAATTCGAGCCGGAAATGCTCAAATCCACCTTTTTTTTGAAAACAAAGACCGTCGCGCCCGCATCAAAACCGAGCGTCGTGAAGCCCGACGGCGGCGGTTTAAACTCGATTGCCGGGTCAAATTTTTTCTGCTGCGCGACCGAACTTGCCGTGACGCGCACGAAGCCGTTTTCCGCGCCCCATTTTTTGGGAAAAACGAATTTGAACCCGTTCGACACGCGGTCGGCGGGCATCAGCGGCAGCCAATCGCGCGGCCTCGCGCCGTCCGTTTTCGCCGAATCGCCGACCTGAAAACCGCGCACGAGCGAGCCTTTTGTTTCAAAGGAAAAACCGCCGGGCAGCTCGATTTCAAGACTCAAATCGCCGCCCGCCAAAACCGCGTCGGACTGTTGATAAATGTATTTTGGGAACGCGCCGCGCACCGTCAGCACAAATTCATTGCTCGGTTCGAGGAAAATAAAATGGTTGATCCTATTGAAGAAAGCGGTCGAATTGACCCGAAATCGCCCCGTTTTCGCCCAATCGAGCGACAAATTGGAATTCCACGCTTTTTCGGGAACGAGGTCCGAGCGGCCTTGCTCGAACGTCGCCGCGCCGTGGTGAACGCCCGCTGCATAGAGTTCATTGACGTGCGGGGGCCGCCACGCGAGGCCCGAATTGGCCGTCAGCGACCCGTTTTTTGAAAAACGCCAGATGATGCCGCCCGTCGCCGAGGCGTTTCGGAAGCGCAAAATTTCGTCCAAAGTGTCCCGAAAAACACCCGTCCGAGAGACCGCCTGCCAACGATAATCGTACCGCGCACCGATTTCGTATTCTAGCGGATGGGGAAAACGCCGCCACCTTTCGACCGCCCAAATCGCACCGTTCAGAGCGGTGAAATCGGGGATCAACGCGCCGCGATAGACCAAATTTTGCTGCGAAACGGCCTGAATGCCCGCCGATCCCTGCCAATGTTTTATCGGAAAATGCGCCACGCCCGCGTCCAAACTGTTCGTGAAAATGTCAAAACGGATGTTCGGCCCGGCATTTTTGCCGCGCGTCCGGTCAAATTCCTCGCGGCGGTTGTATTGAAAAGCGTATTGAAAATCGGCCTTCCAAATTTGATTTATCCGGTGCAACCCTTTGACTTTCAACAAGTTGTGCTCGATTTGCTGGTTCGGTCGGTCAATTTTCCGCGAAAAAAAGTCGTCGTTTTTCAGCGGCACGGGGCTGGCGATGGCCGTTTTGAGGTCGGTCAGGTTGCCAATATGGCTGGCCTTCAAGATCCCGATTTTTTGGGAAAAACGGCTCACGGCAAGTTCCCAGGCCCACTCATTTTTTTTCAGGGAAAAAAGCGTCGAAAAATCCAGCTCGGCCACGCCCGAATTTCCCAAAAAATAGCCGGGCGCATGGAGGTTTCCGGCGTTTTTCCACGTCGCTTGGACGCGCCCGGCGAGCGGCCATTTTTTGTTTTTTGAAAAAAAATCGAGGTCGCCCGCCACGTTCGCCGCCCGCCCGTTCGAGTAGCCGCCCAAAATGGCCCAGCCGACGATGCCCGGTTTTTCGCGCAGCGGCGCAGGCTCGACGATGACCACGCCGCCCATCGCGCCGGTGCCGTATTTGACGCTCGCCGCGCCCTTCACGACCGTGATTTTCCCGGCGGTGAACGGGTCAATTTCGGGCGCGTGTTCGCTGCCCCATTGCTGCCCTTCGAGGGGGATGCCGTTCGTCAAAATGGCGATCCGGTTGGAGTGCAGCCCTTCGATGACGGGTTTTGCGATGGTCGCCCCGGTGTTCAAAAGGGTCACGCCGGGAAGGTTTTTGAGCGTTTCGCCGAGGTTTTTGCCCTGATTGGCGGCGAGGTCGGCAGCGGAAACGGTCGCAGAGGATTGCGCTTTTTGCAGTTCGACGGCTTTTTCCCGGACGACCACTTCGCCGATTTCCGCCGTCAAATGTTTGAGTTCAAAATCAAAAACGGACGATTCGTTGAGCGTGATTTTTTGCTCAAAATGCGCACATTCGAGGTGCGAAATAGAGACCAAGTAATCGCCCGGACAGAGGTTTGCGATGACATAATTGCCGAGGTCGTCGGTCGTCGCGGCGAGTTTTTTTTCTTTCAAAAAAATGGTGGCGAAGGCGACCGGCTCGTGCGTTGCGGCCTCGGTGACGCGGCCGTGCAATGCCAAATGGCAATCCTGTGCGGTGGTTTTTTTTGTAAAAAAACAACAGGCAAGGATGGCCAAAGCATTGATTATCAATGATTTGTGCATAAATTGGGAATGCCCCGAAAGGGGTTTCGAGTGCAAATTGCAGCCGCTGTATGCACAGCCCCAGCGGGGCGGAATGTTGGTAGGGAGGGACCCGGAAAATCGGGATATAAAGGATATGAACCGTGTGAAGGAGCTTTGTGGTTCAAATCTTCGGAACGAGGGGT
>JANOQP010000367.1:0-5396 GCA_031414895.1 Saprospirales bacterium | reverse complement strand
GGGATGACTTCAAGTCATCCCCTCAATATCAAATTGGGCGAAACGAACATCGTCATCATCGCGATGGAAAGCCTGTCGGCGCGGATGTTCGACGACACGGTGCGCTGCCCGAACCTGAACCGGCTGGCGCGCGCCGGGGCCTCGTTCCCTGATATTTATGGCAGCGGTTTTCGCACCGACCAGGGCATCGTTTCCATTTTGAGCGGCTATCCGGCGCAGCCCGACCAATCGATTTTGATGCTTTCCGACAAGGCCGAAAAACTGCCCTGCCTGCCCCGGTTTTTTGCAAAAAACAATTATTCCACGCTCTTTTGCTACGGCGGCGAACTCACTTTTGGCAACCTCGGCGTGTATTTGCGCAGCCAAAATTTTCAAAAAATAGTCTCCCAAAATGATTTTCCGGCTGCTGAAATCACCCAAAAATGGGGCGCGGACGACACCAATATGTTCAGCCGTTTTGTCGTCGAATTGGATGGTTTGAGGCCGCCGTTTTTTGCGACCGCGCTCACTTTGAGCCTGCACACGCCGTTCGATTTGCCGGGCGACAACGAAATCGGGGGCATGGGCCGGGCCGATAAATTTCGCAGGGCAGCCGAATTTTCGGATCGAGCGCTCGGCGATTTTTTTGAAAAAATTCGGGAGAAAAGCTGGTTCGAGAACACAATTTTCATCATCACCGCCGATCATGGACATGGTTTGCCCGATGAAACCCCGCTGGAAATGGGCGCGTCCCGACGGGTGCCGCTGATTTTTTATGGGGAAAAATTGCCGCCCGGTATCCCTCGAAATTTGCTCGAACAGACTGGCTGCCAGCATGATTTGCCTGCCTCGGTTTTATCGCTTTTTGGTGCGCAACACGTTGATTATCAATGGAGCAGGGATATTTTTCGGGAACAGAAAACGCCCTTTGCCTATTGGTCGAACGAAGTTGCGCTCGGTTGGAAAGACCGCGAGGGCGAGCATATTTTTGATTTTGTCCAAAAAAAATGGACCACGGGCAGCCCTTCGGCTTCTGCCCAGGCTTATTTGCAGGTGCTTTATGGGGATTTTTTGGCGAAGTGAAAAAACAAAACAATTATGTGGCGCGGTATTCGCTGCACAAACGCCATAAAGACTCATAAAAGCTTTGGTCATCAACCTGACCGAGCAAACCCTCGCAGGCCGCTGCGGGGGTTTTTTGTTTGTGGGAAAAAGTTTGCCGGGCAGATTTTTTTGAAAATTGATAGGTTTGTCCCGTTCAATTTTTCACAAAAAAATCACCGATCATGGCAAAGCACAAACCAACCAAACAGGAGGTCAAAAAGTCAGATTCTGCCGAAACGGCCAAATTTTATCGCATCCTCATCATCGCGACGGTCGTGCTGCTCGTTTTGATGTACGTCCTTTTCTTTCGCGGGGCCTGACCTTTTTGCTCCAAAAACTTGCCCATGCGCACCCTTTTTTTTGTTGCCTTCTGCTCGCCGGCCCTGCTTTTTTCGCAGCGGTTTAACAAATATTGGATCGAGTTCACGGACAAAAATGACAGCCCGTTCAGCCTCCACAGGCCCGCCGAGTTCCTATCTGCGCGTGCGCTCGAACGGCGCGAAACGGCGGGCATCGCGCTCGACGAAACCGATCTGCCAGTCAATCCAAATTACCTTAACCCGTTGAAAATCAATGGTTTGACGCTGCACGGGGCATCGCGTTGGATCAATGGCGCGGCGGTCATCGCCGATTCGAACGCGATAAAAAGCGTCAAAAACCTGCCTTTTATCCGGTCGATAAAATATGTTGGGCCGCATATTTCGTTCAAAAACCCACCCAGCCGACGCGCCCGCCGATGGAATCCGGGTGCAGAAAAAATCCCGGGGCGCGGCGGTTATTTTGGCCATGCCGAGGACCAACTTTCGCTCACGGGCGAGGTCTTTTTGCACGGTATCGGCGCGACGGGGCAGGGCAAGATGGTCGTCGTGATGGACGGCGGTTTTATCAATGTGGACACGCTGCCGTTTTTTGATTCCCTTTTTACGAAAAACACGATTTTTCAAGGCCCCGATTTCGTCGAGCGCGACGGCTGCACGTTTGAGTCGGCCTCGCACGGCACGGCGGTGCTCTCGGTCATGGCCGCCGACCTGCCCGGTTTTTTCATGGGCGCGGCCCCGGAGGCGACCTATTATTGCGTAAAAACGGAGGACACGGGCGGCGAATTCCCCATCGAGGAGGTCAATTGGGTGCTTGGCGCGGAGTGGGCCGACAGCCTCGGCGCGGATGTGCTGAACGCCTCGCTCGGCTATACGACTTTCAACGATAACTCATTGACGCACAGCTATTTAGAGCTTGACGGGCGCACTTCCATCGCGGCTCGCGGCGCGGCGATTGGCGCAAAAAAAGGCATGATCATCTGCAATTCGGCGGGCAACGAGGGCGACGGCGACTGGCATTTTATCGGCACCCCGGCCGATGCGCCGGGCGTGATCGCTGTCGGCGCGGTGCGCTTGGACGGCCAAAAAGCGGGTTTCAGCTCCTTCGGCCCGACGGCGGACGGACGCATCAAGCCCGACCTCGCAACGCCCGGCGAGGCCGTCGTGGCCGCCTCGATCCGTGGCCACGAGCTTTCGCGGCAAAACGGGACTTCGCTCGCCTCGCCCCTCCTCGCCGGTTCGCTGGCGGCTTTGTGGAGCGCATTTCCCGAAAAGACCGGGGCCGAAATCCTCGATGCCGTCTTTCAAACCGCTTCTCAAAATGCCGCGCCCGACAACGAACTCGGCTGGGGGATCCCCGATTTTTTTGCCGCGTGGATGCTTTTGAGCGGGCAGGATTTCAACCTCGCGTCGGGCAGGGATTTTTGCGCGAAAGCGACCGGGGGCGACCTCAATTTTATCCGGCTTGGCCGGGTTTCGGGTGCGGAAAACGAACTGGAAATCCGCGATTGCTTGGGCCGGTTTATCTCAAAAAAAGCGGTCGGCTGGTCGCCCGAAATCTTTCCGACTGCGCGGATTTTTGGAGCAATCGACGGTCAGGCGGGCATTTATTTTTTGCGGGCAATCGATGGTGAAAACGTCCTCAACTCGTTCATTGTCAAGTAGGTGCTTTCGCCCATCAACAAAAACCCGAACCTTGCGTTTTATGCGCCATGCAGCGCGAACTCACCTTAACCAAATTGGCTGATCTTACCCAAAATTCGACGATTTCCCACCGTTTTTCCCAAAATTGGGGCGAGCTGGCGGAAGACTGGACGGCTGCCGCGCCGCCCGAAAACCTGTTTTTGCAGGCCGATTACCTCCGTATTTTGGCGCAAAACCCGCCTGTCGGGATGCGTTTTGTGTTCCTCGTTTTTTATCAAGGCGAACGGCCTTTTGGGGTCGCTTTTTGTCAGGTAAAAGAGTTCCGTGCGGGCGAGAACATTCGCGACGGCATGGAGGGCGATGGGTCGGACCCCTGTTTTTTCGATGGGCTATTCAGGTGGATGCGGCGGCGTTTTGCGGGGCTCGTGAGCGCGGATATTTTGATCTGCGGCAATATGCTTTTGACGGGCGAAAACGCTTTTTTTATTGATGAAAAAAAGGTCTCGCGTGAAAAGTTCATGCCCATTTTGGAAAATGCCTTGCAAGATGTCGTGGCCGACCTCGAAAAAAAAGGCACGAAGATCCCGGCCATTTTGCACAAAGACCTGTTCCAAAAAAACCGCTGGCCCGTCGGCAACCACCTCGCCGAAAAGGATTATGTCGAGTTTGATATCCAACCGAACATGATCTTGAAGCTGCGCTGGGCCGATTTTGATGAATATGTGGCGGCGATGGACAAAAAATACCGAACCCGGACGCGCCGTGCATTCAAAAAAAAGGAAAGCCTCGGGCTTGTCGAGTTTTCGGCAAGCGATGTTTTCGAGCGGCGGGCCGAGTTTTATGGGCTTTATCGCGAGATCGCCAAAAACGCGGGCTTCAACATGGTCGACCTCAACCCCGATTATTTGCCCGCGCTGAAAGCAGAAATTGGCGACCGCTGCCGTTTTTTCGGCTATTTTTTGGATGAAAAACTCGTCGCCTTTTATTCCGTGATTGAAAACCACACGGAACTGGAAGCGCATTTTTTGGGATACGACCAATTGCTCAACCACGATTTTCAGATCTATCTCAATATTTTGTACGACATCGTCCGGCTGGGCATCGACGGCGGTTTTGAAAAAATCATCTTCGCCCGCACTGCGCTCGAGATCAAAAGTTCGATCGGCGCAGAACCAAATCCCATGTTTTGCTATTTGAGGCTGAAAAATTCTTTTGCCAATAAATTCGCCGGGCGCGCGCTCGATTTTTTGAAACCAGTTGAAAAATGGACGCCGAGGCACCCGTTCGATCAAGGTAAAAGTTAAAAGTCAAAAGTTGAAAATGGGGCATCAGCCAAACTCATTCAGCAAATAATTTGGGGTTTCGCCCAATAAAACATAACCATGAACAGACCTTCCACGATTGCCGAACTGAAAAAATCCGGCTATAAATCCCGTTCCGTAAAAGACGAACTGCGCGAAAACCTGATCGCCCGGATCCAGAAAAAAGAGCCGATTTTTCCCGGCATCCTCGGTTTTGAGACGACCGTTTTGCCGGACATCGAGCGGGCCATTTTGTCGCGCCACAATATTCTTTTGCTCGGTTTGCGCGGTCAGGCGAAGACAAGGTTGGCCCGGCTTTTGGTCAGTTTGCTCGACGAATGGACGCCAATCGTGGCCGGATCGGAGCTGAACGACTGCCCGCTGAACCCGATTTCGCGCTTTGCGATCGATAAAATCGCCGAGCTTGGCGACAAAACGCCCATCGATTGGCTGCACCGCGACGACCGATATGTGGAGAAATTGGCCACGCCCGACGTGAGCATTGCCGACCTCGTTGGCGACGTGGACCCGATCAAGGCGGCGACGCTCAAATTGCCGTATTCCGACGAGCGCGTGATCCATTTTGGCCTCGTGCCGAGGGCGCACCGCTGTATTTTTGTGATCAACGAACTGCCCGACCTGCAGGCGCGGATCCAGGTTTCGCTGTTCAATGTTTTGCAGGAGGGCGATATGCAGATCCGCGGTTTCAAGCTGCGGTTGCCGCTCGATGTGGCGTTCGTTTTCACGGCAAACCCGGAAGATTACACCAATCGCGGCTCGATCATCACGCCGTTGAAAGACCGGATCCAGAGCCAAATTTTGACGCATTACCCGGTCTCGACCGATATTTCAAAGAAAATAACGTGGCAGGAAGCGAAAATCCCGGCCTCGCAACTCGAAAAAATCCGCGTCCCGGAGGTCATCAAAGACCTGTTGGAAGAGATCAGTTTTCAGGCCCGCGCCTCCGAATTTGTGGACCAAAAAAGCGGGGTCTCGGCGCGTTTGAGCATTTCAGCCGCCGAAAATTTGCTCTCCGCTGCCGAACGGCGCA
>JANOQP010000366.1:0-7239 GCA_031414895.1 Saprospirales bacterium | reverse complement strand
ACGGAATGACAGTTGTATTGAGATTTAAATTTCAGGTTTTTTAACCCGAAAGGGAATAACTGTCGGGCCGCTCTGTGGCATTTTTTGACTCCAATTTTGCCTTGCCTTTTTTAGCCGCATAGAGTTTTCTGCGGCGGGCGTTCCTTTTCAATCGTTGGATATGCAACCTGATTTGGCGGGCCTCTGCCGGTGTCAAATGATGTGGCTCAACCACCAAATTTGGTTCGGGCAGGGCGAAATATTGGAGCTTGGCCGAACTTGTATCGTTATTTGACATCTTGATTTTATTTAAAATATTGATGGACCAGTTTCAAAGCTGCCTCTTCCCGGATGACCATGTTCTTGCCAAAAAGCACCTCTGCGGACAGCAATTTTTGGTAATGCTCAATCAAAGCTGGCTTTGCAACAAACGAAACGAAACCGTCAAAACCCTTCTCAAAGGACAATTTGCAGGCAAAAGCGAACAGGTTTCCGGCGACCCCGGCAAATTGCCCATTTTTCCCAATGTTGTGCGGGGCGTTTTCAACCAACGAAACAAAGACGAACCCCTTTTGAATTTCGAGGCTGATTAGGCCTTGAATAATTTTTGGGGCTTCAACAGTTGACAGTTTCCAAACCTCCTGTTTTCTGGATTCCAAAGACCAATCAAAATTCCAACCCGACAGTCCTTGAACTTGTTGAAAATCCAATTTTTCAATAATCGTCTCGTGTGTTTTCCCGGAAAGGCGGTCTAAAATGGAGTTTGTCAGTTCGTCAATGTGGATGTTGACCATATAAAGGTAGGCGTTTTCTCGTCCAATGATGGAGGCTCAAAGATATTCTTTGACTTGTTTTTTCCACCCCTTCTTCTGTGTGTTCCCGCTGGCTGGTCGCTCGTTCGGGTCTTTTGAGCCGCTGGCCCTACATCTTCCTTATTCCCTTTCGGGTAGGGTGTTCAATTTCAAAGGATTCAGGTGCTGCCGTTTTTGAACACCCTACCCGAAAGGGAATAGCTATTCGGCGTTCGTTTCGCCGACCGTTTTGATGAAGATTTCGTTGAAAGTCGGCATGATCTCGCGAAAGGCCCGCAGCCGCACGCCCGCCGAAATCAGCTCGCGGAGCAACTGGTTCGAGTCCGCCCCGGGCGCAAGTTTGGCCACAAAATGGCCTTCCGCCTGGCGCGAAAGTTCCTGTTTTTCCAAAAAGCCAGCGGGCAGTTCCCCCGAATATGCGACCTCAAATAGGTGTTCTTTGTACCGTTCCTGAATGTCTCGGACGGGGCCGTACAGCACGTTGCGGCCTTTGTTGATCAGCACGATATGCTCGCACATTTCCTCAACTTGCTCCATTCGGTGGGTCGAAAAAATGATGCTCGTGCCGCTACGGTGCAATTCGCGGATCTCGTCCTTTATCAGGTTGGTGTTGATCGGGTCGAGGCCCGTGAACGGCTCGTCGAGGATCAGCAGCTTGGGCCGGTGGACGACCGTGGCGATGAACTGGATCTTTTGCTGCATCCCTTTCGAGAGGTCCTCGATTTTTTTGTCCCACCAATCTTTTATGTCAAATTTGGTGAGCCACTCGTCAACCGAATCCTTTGCGCCGCTCGCGGAAAGCCCTTTCAGCCGGGCCAGGTAAATGAGGTGCTCGCCCACTTTCATCTTTTTGTAAAGCCCGCGCTCTTCCGGCATATATCCAATAAAACGGGGCGAATCTTGGCTCAAACGCTGCCCATCGAGCAAAATTTGCCCCGAATCCGGCCCGGTGATGGTCGTTATCATGCGGATGAGCGAGGTCTTCCCGGCACCGTTCGGCCCCAAAAGCCCGAACATCGCGCCCGTCGGCACATCGAAACTCACGTCGTTCACGGCGAGGTAAGTGCCGTATTCCTTCACCACATTTTGAATGGAAATAATGTTTCCCGCCATCGTTTTTTGATTTTGAACGGGTGAAAATAGGACAAGCCCCGGCCCACGGCGGCAAATTTTTCCACAAATCACCCCAAATTTTGGATGAAAAACGACCTTCGGCCAGAAATCAAGTTTTGGGTTTCGAGTTTCGGATTTCGAGTTGGCCGTGCCACTCGAAACTTTCCCGCTCGAAACCCAAAACCCAAAACTCGAAACTGGTATGTGGTTCATCATCGTCAATCCCGCCGCCGGGGGCGGAAAAGTCCGTCGGCTTTGGCCGCGCCTCGAGCGTGAATTGCAGGCGCAGGGTTTTTCCTATTCCGTCAAATTTACCGAGCGAAAAATGCACGCCATCGAACTGGTCGAGGATGCCATTTTGCGCGGCCATCGGAAATTCATGGCCATTGGCGGCGACGGCACGGTGCACGAGGTGGCGAACGGTATTTTGGCGCAGGCGTTCGTGCCGAGCTGTGAGATCGGCCTTGCCCTTGTCCCCGTCGGGACGGGAAATGACTGGGCAAAACAATGGGGCCTATCGGCCTCGCCCGTTGAATGTTTGAAAAAAATAAAGCTCGAAAATGTCCAGTTTCAGGACGCTGGCCGGGCGCATTTTTTCAAAAACGGGGAAGCGGCCGAGCGGTTTTTTATCAATGTGGCAGGCATGGCCTACGATGCTTTCGTCGTCCGCGAGTCGGAGCGGCAAACGGCGGACAAAGGCAGCTTCGGCGGTTATTACGGATTGATCATCAAGTGTTTATGGAAATATGAACTGACCCCGGCGCGCCTTTTTTTTGTTGAACCTGCCCGCCAAACGGGAGGAAATGAGGCGAAACCCACGCCCGAAATTTTGGTCGAGGACTCCTTTTACACCATCAATATCGGCCTTTGCAAATATTCGGGCGGCGGGATGCAGTTTGTCCCACAGGCCGTGCCGGACGACGGGCTTTTCGCGCTGACCTTCGTCCGGCGGCTGCCGAAAATGGGGGTCATCCTCGCGACTCCCCTTTTTTACAACGGCAAAATTGGCGGCCACCCAAAAGTTACCTGCACACAGGCGCGGGAACTCCGGGTGGAAAATGTGGCCGGGCAGCCGTCCGTTTTGCTCGAAGCGGATGGCGAATTTTTGGGCGAAACGCCTGTTCGGTTCGAGATTTTGCCGGGCGCTTTGAAGGTTTTTTGCTGAAAATAAATGGCCCTTTTTCACAAATAAAACCGTCGTATTTTCGCCCGCCGTCGTTGGCAAATCGCCCCAACGGGCGCGGAATTCTGAAACCTACCCAATCGAAATTTGAAAAACCTCCTGCCGCCGTTCATCCAAGAAAAAACACAGGCCGCCCTCACGTCGGGCGGTTTTGCGGCGCACACGATGTTCGTGGATTTGAGCGGCTTCACCGCATTGACCAACAAACTGATGGAGCGCGGCTCGGCGGGCGCGGAGGAAATGTCGCTCGTCCTCAACCACGTTTTTTCGCCGACCGTGCGGCTCGTCTATGCAGCGGGTGGGTTCATACCGTACTTCGCGGGGGACAGTTTTACGGCCATTTTTTTGGAAAATTCCACAAAAAACATCCTCGACACAGCCCTCGAAATCCGCGAGACGATTGATAAACTGAACGAAAACGAGGTTTTCAGCGACCATAATATAGGTGTAAAAATCGGCCTCGCCGAGGGCACGGTCGAATGGGGCATCGTCGGCGAACAGGCCAAGGGCTTTTATTTTCGCGGCCCGGCGATCGACAATTGCGCGATGGCGCAGGCCGAGGCCAAAAAATTCGAGGTCGTCGCCCACGGAACTTTTTGGGGGAAAGAGGAAGCCGCCGAAGGTTTCATCCCCGATGGCGGGCGTTTTTTTCGGCTCTTCCCGGATTTTGTCTTTTTGAAAAAAAAGGGAACAAAACAGCCAGTTTCATCCAAAAAAATAGCGATCCTGCCCGAAATCGCCCGCCAATTCCTCCCCGATGCCGTTCTCGATTTCAACCAACCGGGCGAGTTCCGGCAGGTCGTGACCGTTTTTTTGAACTTCGAGGGCATTGAGACGCACGACGCGCTGAACCGATTTGCGACGGTCGTTTTGAGCCAGATCGCCAATTTTTCGGGCTATTTTAAAGAGATCGAATTTGGCGACAAAGGGGCCGTCATCGCCTGCCTTTTCGGTGCGCCGGTCGCGTTCGAGAACAATGTCGAGCGGGCACTCGAGTTCACCGCCGCCGTCCGCGAGGAGCTCAAAAACCTCGAGCAACTGACCGGCGCAAAATACCGCCTCGGTGTCGCAGCCGGCCCTGCGTTTTGTGGCATCATCGGCGGCGAGGAGCGGTGCCAATATGGGGCCGTCGGGGCGCGGGTGAACCTCGCCGCACGGCTCATGCAACGGGCAGATTGGGGCGAGGTGATGACCGACGAGAATGTGCAGCGCAACCGGAACTTCCGTTTTCAGCCCGTCGGCGACTATCATTTTAAGGGGTTTGCCGAAAACATCCCGTTTTTCAGCCTCGTCGGGCGCAATCTCGCGGGCCGCACCTCGTTCGCCGGGCCGCTCGTCGGGCGCAAAACCGAGCTTGACGAACTCGTTGAATTTGCCATGCCGCTGCGCGAAAACAAGTTCGCGGGCATCGCTTATTTATTTGGCGAAGCCGGGATCGGGAAAACGCGGCTTGCTTTTGAGCTCAAACGCGGCCTCCGCGAACGGCTCTCGATCAGTTGGTTTTCGTGCCAAAGCGACCAAATTTTGCGCAAGCCGTTCAACCCGTTCATCTATTTTTTGAAGAATTATTTCGAGCAAAGCCCGGAGGCCTCGGCGGATCAAAACCGCGCCCGTTTCGATGCCGGGCTGCGCGAAATCTCGAACGACCTCGAAAAATCCGGGCATTCGGAGGCCATGATCTGGCAGCGCGAAATCTGGCGGACCGAGTCCGTTTTGGCCGCGCTCATCGGCCTCGGAACGCCCGGCGGCGGCCTTTGGGAACAGCTCGATGCGCGGGGCCGCTATCAAAACGCGATCGCTGCGGTGCAAAATTTGTTCATCGGCGAGGCGATTTTGCAACCGCTCGTGATCGAGATCGAGGATGCGCATTGGTACGACGAAATGTCGCGCGAGTTTTTGAACGATTTTTTGCGGCGGGTGCGCAATTACCCAATTTTTTTGCTCGCCACGAGCCGATATGACGACGACGGGTCCAAAAACTCTGTCTTTAAAATCAGCACCATCAACGAACTGTCGATCCCCGTTTTTGAAACCGACCTCAACATCCTTTCCCGCGAAAATTTGGAGCAATTTGTCGAGGCCCGTTTGGGCGGCTCGATCCATCCCGACCTCGGCCAGCTTTTGCAAAAAATGACCAACGGCAACCCGTTCTATGTTGAGCAAATGGTGGACTATTTTCAAGAAACCCAGCTTTTAAGACAGAAAAACGGCATTTTTTCTCTAAAAAATGATGAAACCGTGCAGGTTGCCGACTCCGTTAAAAGCATCATGATGGCCCGGATCGACCGGCTTTCGGGGCTCGTAAAAGAGACCGTGAAGGCCGCAGCGGTCATCGGGCGCGAATTTGAGGTGCCCGTATTGCGCGAGGTTTTGCAACAGCAAGAGGAGTTTTTGAAGAAGAACGGCAACATGACGAACGTCCTCCGCGAGCAGATCTTGGATGCCGAAAAATGGCAGATCTGGCACGCGATGAACGAGTTGCGGTACATTTTCAAGCACGCACTTTTGCGCGACGCGGCGTACGATATGCAGCTCCGGGCGCGGCTGCGCGAACTGCACCAGCACATCGCGGAGGCCATCGAAAAGCTCTACCCGAAGGATGAGGAGCGGTTTGCCGACCTCGTTTTTCATTACGAGCAGGCTGAAATTGACGCGAAAACGGTCAAGTACCTCGAAAAAGCGGCAGCCTTCGCCCGGCGCAATTTCCAGAACCGGCAGGCCATCCGTTTTTTTGAAAAACTGGCCGACAACCTCCGCCGCCGAAAGTCGAAAAACCGGAAACTTGCCCGCGTCTTGATGCGAAAAGGGGCCGTCCACGAGCTTGTCGGAGAGTGGCAATTGGCCGAGGGCGACTATCAGGAGGCCCTGATCTTTGCAAAATCCTTCCACGATTTTGAGCTGACGGGCCGTGCAAACCGCCGATTGGGGCAGGTTTTGATGCTGCGGGGCAATTATTCGGAGGCAAAAAAGCACCTCGAAACAGCGGTCACCTGTTTTGAACTGGCCAACGACCGGGGCCGGACGGCCAAATCGCAGGGAAATTTGGGGACGCTTTTTTTCAGGCAGGGCCAATACGAGGACGCGAAAACGAGCCTCAACGCTGCCATTTCGCTGTTCAACGAAACCCACGATTTGGGCAGCGCGACACCGTTCGTGGCGATGCTCGGCCTCATTTACATGAACCAGGGCCAGTACGACGCTGGCATCGAAACGCTCGAAAAACAGCTCGAATTCCTCGAAACGGGCGAGGACAAACAGGGCCTGACCACAATTTTTACCAACCTCGGCATTATTTTCCTCGAAAAGGGCAGCCTCGACGCCGCGCTCAAAACACTCGAACGCGGCCTCGCACTCTCCGAAGAGCTCGGCGACAAGCTCCAAATGACCATTTGCATCGGCTGCCTCGGCTCGGTCTGGGAGAAAAAAGGCGATTACGCACGGGCCATGCAGCACTTTGAAAAAGACCTCGCCCTGACCGCCGAACTGGGCGATAAACAGGGCGCGGCCATCGCCCACGGCCTCTTGGGCGACCTGCACTCGATTTTGGGAAATTTTGAACTTGCCATCGAACATTTGGAAAAAACGCTCGAATTCAGCCGGGCGTTGAACTATAAAAAGGGGATTGCCAAAGCATTGAACACGCTCGGCGATACTTATTTTTATCTAAACGAGGCCCAAAAAAGCCTCGAAAACTACGCCGCCGCCATTGAGGTCTGTCGCGAGATCTCGAACAAGCTCGTCCTCGGATATAGTTTGGTGGAAAAGGGTTTCGTCCATCTCTCGCTCGGCGGGGCCGATGAAATCGAGAACATTTTGGCGGAAGGCAAACCGCTCGCCGCTGCGCTCGGGAACACGGATCTGCTGTTCGGCGCGATGCTTTTGGAAGCGAAATTGGACATTTTGAAAGGGAACAAAGATGCGGCGCAGGAAAAATTGGCGGCGATGATGACCAATTTTCGCAGCCCGCGCGAGGAGGCCGCGCTCCATTTTGAGCTGCGCGAAATCAGCCTCGAACCGGAATTGCACCGCGAAATCGCGCTGGCACTTTACCGGGTATTGTTGGAAGAAACGCCGCAGTATTTGTTCAGGACGCGGGTCGGGATTTTGGGAGCGGAGGGTTGAAATATTGAGGGGATGACTTGAAGTCATCCC
>JANOQP010000365.1:0-3761 GCA_031414895.1 Saprospirales bacterium | reverse complement strand
GGTGACGACGCTCATTTCGCGGCTCGGCGTGGCGGCGATGGTCTCGATGTTCTTCCTCGTTTTGAACGTCGGCATCGCGCTCTGGCTCGGCGAACAACTGGGCAAAAACTATTACGGCTTCTTCATCGTCGCCGCATTTTATGCCCTCGCCGGGCTGGTGATGCACAGCTTTTTGTTCGATTGGATCAAAAGGCCGATCCACGAAATGATCATCCGAAAATCACTTCAAAGCCAAGACAATGACTGAAAACTATACTGCCAACAGCCTCGATGCCGCCATCCGCGCACTCGAAGCCCGGCAAAAAGAAGAAGCGAAACTGCTGAAAATCGAGTTTCAGGATGCCCTTGAAAGCGTGAGGCCCATCAATTTGATAAAATCCACCTTCGAACAAGTCAAGGAATCGACCGAGCTGAAGGGCAATTTGTTGAACACGGCCATCGGCCTCGGCGCGGGCTTTATCTCAAAAAAGGCGTTCGTCGGCTTCTCGCACAACCCGCTGAAAAGGATGGTCGGCACGGCCGTCATGTTCGGCGTGACCAACCTCGTGGCCAAAAACCCGCTCATCGTGCGGATGGCCGCGCTCGGCCTGATGAAGCTTTTGAAACGGAAACCCGCCGAAAAGCCCGCCGAAAACGGGTCGCTCGATCATATCGGCTCATCGTTTTACATGAAATGAAGGAAGCGTTGAATCTCCCTTTTTATGCAAAGGCCGCGCTCCTTTTGGTCGGCTTTTATGTGCTGGTGAACATCCTTTTCATCGCGCAGGAAATCGTGCTGCCGCTCGTTTTTGCGGGCATCATCGGCATCGCGTTCAGCCCGGCGGTCGGTTATTTGGTCGCCAAAAAATGGGGACGTGCATTTGCCATTTTCTGCGTTTTGGTGGCCGCGACGCTGGTCGTCTCTGCTTTTATCGTCCTCATTTGTTCGCAAGCGAGCCGTTTGAGCGATGCTTGGCCGCAGCTTTCCGCAAAATTCGCGGCTGTGCTCGAACAGGCCACCGGCTGGGCGAGCAAAACCTTTGACCTCCCCGCCCGAAAAATAACCGCCTGGCTCGCCGACATGAAATCAGACCTGCTCGAAAACACCGGCACCGCCATCGGCCTCACCCTCACCACGATGGGCGGTTTTTTGACGACCGTCCTTTTGACCCCGGTCTATGTTTTTATGATCCTTTATTACCAGCCGCACCTGACCGAATTTGTCCGCCGGGTTTGCGGCGCGGGCAATGAAAACAAGGTGGACGAAATTTTGACCGATACAAAGACGATCGTTCAAAGTTACCTCGTCGGCCTGTTCGCCGAGTTTGCGATCATCGCGACGCTCAATTGGCTGGGGCTTTTGATGCTCGGCATCGAATACGCCCTGCTGCTCGGCCTCCTCGGTGCGCTCCTCAATATCGTCCCGTATTTGGGCGGTTTGGTGGCGATGTTGCTGTTCATGGTGGTTGCCTTGGTGACCAAATCGCCCATTTTCGTGCTTTATGTCGCAGCACTTTACACGGTCATCCAATTGATCGACAACAACTATATCGTCCCGAAGGTCATCGGCTCGAAAGTGAAGCTCAACGCGCTCGTGAGCCTATTGGCGGTCATTTTGGGCGGCGCACTTTGGGGCATCCCGGGGATGTTTTTGAGCATCCCGCTCATGGCCATCCTCAAATTGGTCTGCGACAATATCGGGCCGCTCAAACCATGGGGCTTTTTGATGGGCGACACGATGCCACCTTTTGTAAGATTGAAGATCAAGTTCCCGATCAGGGAAAATAAAAAAACAAAACCATGAAAATGCACATCGGCATCTCCGACAAAAACCTCGAAAGCGTCACCGCGCTCCTTTCCGCAACCCTCGCCGACCAAATGGTGCTTTATGTGAAAACGCGAAAGTTCCATTGGAACGTCGCCGGCGAGAGCTTTATGGAGCTCCACAAACTTTTTGAAAAACAGTACAACGAAATCGAGGCCGCGATCGACGAGACCGCCGAGCGCATCAACAAGCTCGGCAGCAAGACCATCGGAACGATGCACGAATTTGCCAAAAATGCCTCCCTCAAAGAGTCGCCCGGCAAGTACCCGACGGCAAAAGAGATGCTCAAAGAGCTCCTCGCCGACCACGAATCCTGCGCCGTCGCCCTCCGCAAAAACGTGGATGCCTGCGCCGTAAAATACAAGGATGCTGGCACCGCCGATTTTTTGACCAACCTTTTGCTGGCCCATGAATCAAGTGCTTGGGTGTTGCGCCGTTATCTGAGCTAAACATGAAAAGGTTTTATCGCTATTCAGAAACCGTTTTTGAAAAACTGACCGCCGTCGTCACCGCCATCCTCGGAAATTCGGTCGCGTTCGTTTTCGCGCTGGTTTTGGTCATTTTTTGGCTCACCCACGACCGCCGCTCGCCGCTGGAAGTGAACGGGTACATCGGCGATGTCATCCATGGGATCATTTTTTTGACCCTTTTTATTATACAAAAAGGGTTCAACCGGTTCACGGCATCGCTCCATTTGAAGGTCAACGAGTTGGTCGCATCGCACGGGCCGGCTCGAAATACGGTCATCAATGTGGAAGAAAAAACGGAGCACGAGATGACCCAACTGTCAAAAACCTATACCGAACTGGCAGAGCAGGCGCAAGAATTGGAAGAAGCAAAAGGCTGAAAGCAGAAAGGTGTGAATCATGCAATTTTTCCCCAAAATCGTGCAACAGCCGCCCAAAACGATGCCCGCACCTTTGCTGCATCAAATTTAACTCACCATTTCAATTCAACAAAAATGAAAAAATCACTCATCCTTATGGCGGCAATCATTTGCTCGGCCATCATCGGAAATGCCCAGGACAGCAAGTTTGGCTTTGGCCTGAAAGTCGGCACCAACTTCTCCAACGTCTATGACGAACAGGGGCAAGATTTTGAGGCCGAAGGCAAATTTGGCCTCGCGGCGGGCGGCTTTTTGGCAGTCCCGATCGGCAATTATTTTGGCGTTCAGCCAGAGGTCATGTTTTCACAAAAAGGCTTCAAGGCCACCGGCGCCATCCTCGGCAGCGTGTATGAACTCACCCGGACGACCAATTATATCGACGTGCCGTTGATGATCGCCGTTCGGCCCGTGAAATATGTGTCTATTCTTGTCGGCCCACAATTTTCCTATTTGCTCAAACAAAAGGACGAATTTGAGGGCGAGGGCCTATCGGTTTTGCAGGAACAAGAGTTTAAAAACGACGACCTGCGCAAAAACACGCTCGGTTTCATCGGTGGTTTCGACATCAATTTGAGCCATGTCGTTGTCGGCGCACGCGCTGGCTGGGACCTGAAAAACAACAACGGCGACGGCACTTCGACCACGCCACGTTATAAAAACGCATGGGTGCAGGGCACGATCGGGTTCCGGCTTTATTGAGGATCACAGGGGACAACTATGGAAAAACACTTGGCCCATCCCGTTCGGGGTGGGCTTTTTTTTTACAAAACTTGCTTCATTAAAAGTAACTTGCCACATAGGCACAATAGATGTTTTCACATAGCCCACATAGATGATTGCAAGCAAAAAGGCTATGTTTTCTATGTGAAAACCTCTATTGACCTATGTGGTAAATTGTTGCCATTAAAAATCATAAAAACATGGTAACTGTTTAGCCCAGGCGTGTACCGGCGGCTTTAGCCGCCGTTTCGTGTGAAAATTGGCGGGATTGGATAAGTATTGGGGTCACTTCGGCTGCGTTAACCGCCAATTCAGGATGATTTTTGAAGATAATTTGTCAATTTAGCGAAA
>JANOQP010000364.1:0-2567 GCA_031414895.1 Saprospirales bacterium | reverse complement strand
CGGCGCGGGCAGGAAGGTCAAAACCTTTGGCTCGCGGGCGGCATTGTTGAACATGTACTCTTTTCGGACGACGGTCTCGCCCGCTTTCAGCCGCTCGATGTCCTCCCGGAACGCCTTTTTGTCGATCGAGCTGGGCAGGTCAAAATTCTCGATGCCCTCGTCGTCGCGGAGCTGCCGTTCGATGGGTTTGTAATATTCGTCCTGCGAAATGACGCAAACTTCCGCCTCTGAAAACCGGGCACGGAGCTGTTTTATAAAGGTTGTCTTGCCGCTGCCGGAGCCGCCCGCGATGCCAATTATATAAGGGGTCATTTTTAGAGTACTTCTTCTTTTTCCTGAAATTCGACGCCAAAAGTTTTCAGCTCCTCCATGACCGGCCCATAAACCTCGGGCATCGTGGGTATGCTCACGCCCGTCGTCGAGATTTTCCCGAGCATTAAGAGTTTCACGAAAATGCCGAGCGGCAGCCCGACAAGTTTCGACATGGCCGTGTTTTCGGCGTCTTCGCCCTTCATCACAAGGGTCGAGGTGAGGCGGTGTTTTTTGCGCCGGAGCTCATATTCAAAAACGTGCTGCATGATCACCATGTCCTTGTCCGTCGGTTTCAAGGCCCATTTTTCGAGGAGCAGGTTTTCGAGCAAAAGGGCGGGTGTGGCGTTCGCCGTGCGGATTTTCCTTTTTGAAAAAAGCCCCAGCCAGTCGAGCTGTTCCATCACCGGATCGTCTGTTTCGAGCATGATCAGACGAGCGATGCGGTCTTTTACCGAGCCTTGCCCTTCCGAAATGCCCAAAAACGCCTCCAAAAGTTCGTGCCACGTCAGCTTTTCGGAATCGACGATTGGGAAGCTCGCATCCGTCAGGCCGATCCGGACGAGTGCGTTCCAGGCATCGCAAAAACCCTTGTGGCGGATGGTCCCACGGAAGAGCGTCGCCACGTTATCCAGCCCGTAGGCCTCTTTATAAAGGAGCGAGTCGCGGTTTGCATAGACCTCAAATTCGCCCATATTCGGCACGTCGATCATGCGGTATTGTCGAAAAAGACGGCGATACGGGATGTATTTCAATTGCCCGTTTTCCAAAAACTGCGCCGTCCCCTGCCCAGCCAAAACGACGTTGCGCGGGTTCCACGAAAACTTGTAGTGCCACGGGTTCGTGTCGCTTTCCGGGGCCACGATGCCGCCCGTATAGCTATAAAAAGCGGTGATCTTGCCGCCCTTTTTCTTGATTTCGTGGATCCGTTCCATGGCGCTCATGTGGTCGATGCCGGGGTCGAGGCCCAGTTCGTTCATAAAAACGAGCGCGCGCTGCCGGGCCTCGTCGCCGAGCCGAAAGATCTGTTTCGACACATAGCTCGCCGTCACCATGTGCTTGCCGAGCGTGATGCAGTCATGCGCGACTTCGAGGTGCATGGCGGGCGGGAGCATCGAAATGACCACGTCGTGCCGCTGGATCTGCTCGCGGCGGTCGTTCACCTTCGACGCATCGAGCCAAGTGTAGCGGCCCGACGGGTGCGAACCGACCCGTTTTTTGGCCGCCTCGATGTCCGCATCGGCGACGGTGATGAAGAAATTGTACTTTGCGGCCTCCGCCAGCAAGTAGTTGATGAGCGCGGTCGAGGAGCGGCCCGCGCCGATGATGAGTATGTTTTGCATGATTTTTGTCATTTTGCTTTCCCGTTAATTCCCTTCAACCGGGAAAATGGCTGACGGCGAAAATAGCCCAACTCAAAAACTTCAACCTTTTCCCATGAAAAAAACTTCCCTGACCGTCCATTTTGAGGTCTTCCAAAAAATATCGGAGCTGCCCGAAATGGAAATGGAATTGCTCATGTCCGCAAAAAATTGCCTCGAAAAAGCCTACGCGCCCTATTCAAAGTTTCACGTCGGCGCTGCTATCCGGCTCGACAACGACCAAATCGTGAACGGGACCAATATCGAAAACGCCAGTTATCCGCTCTGTATTTGTGCCGAACCGTCGGCATTGGCTGCCGCGAAATCTGCTTTTCCGGAAAACCGCCCGGTCGCGATGGCCATTTCGGTCAAAAACTGCGCCCCGGGCGCAAAACCCATTGAAGTTCCGGGGATGCCGTGCGGCGCCTGCCGGCAAATTTTGAGCGAGGCCGAGGACCGTTTTGGCCGACCGATCCGGCTCATTTTGCAGGGCGAAACGGGCGAAATTTGGGCGTTCACATCCGCAAAAAACCTGTTGCCGTTCGCGTTCAGCGGTGATTTTTTGACGAAGTGACCTCGGCTTCCTCGATTTTCAAAAGTGCGTCCAAAAAAAACTTGGCCGCCCAGTTCGGGTAGCGCATACGGTTGTATTTTCCCCAAAAGGGGACCGAGCCGGGCAATGCCCCAAACCGGTCCTTCGACCCCGCAAGTTGTTGACTGTCAATGATTTCCGCCAAAAAACCGATGGCTGCGCGGTGGTATTTTTCATCGCCCGTGACCTCAAAATAGCGGCTTGCGTTGAGGCTCAATTGGCAGTTGCCGGTGACGCACTTGAAGCGGAAATTGCCGCGCCAGTTTTCGTCGTATTCGCCAGCCGTTTTTAAAAAAATATTTTGA
>JANOQP010000363.1:0-4030 GCA_031414895.1 Saprospirales bacterium | reverse complement strand
TATAAGTTGAGATACCTTTGAAAAGTTTGTTTGCCTTGAAGTCGATTAAGGTTTCAACCAGCTTATTTACCTTCAGGTAATTACGAAAATTGAGGTAGGAGGAATTGTGCAGAAAACTGTTTGGCGTTATATAGCCCAGTTTTCCGGTATTATTCAATAATTTTAAGCCCATCTCAAAAAATGACAAATAGATATCAATGGTGCCGCTGTTGAAGACAAATTCCCTTTTGATGGTAAGTTTGGTTTCTTCATCAAGGTTGTGGATTCTTATGTACGGTGGGTTTCCAATAACGAAATCAAATTTGTTCAGATTCTTTTTATAAAACTTGAATGTGTTTTCATTATAAACAGACCAATGAATTTTTATGGATGCGCCCAAGAGCCTTTTCACAAGGTTGTTGAGGTTTTCTATGGATTTAAAATGTTCAACAGAATCCAACTCAACACCAACAATGTACTTTTCAATGCCCATGACAATCTTTTCCTGTTTCCACCCTAATTTGATGGAAATATTGATGTACCTCTGTACAATTTCCAATAAAAACACCCCATCCCCACACGAGGGCTCAATTATATACTTTTCAAGTACATCTTCATTATTATATCCCACTAAATCAAGGATTGTTTCAACAATCCATTGAGGGGTATAAACCTGGCCAAGAGATTTTTGCTTGTTCATAGCCAATTTCTTTTAATTTATCTGATTGCCTTTCATCGCCTCCCGGATCGTAAAATCCATGGCCCGGTGCGCGAGCGGCGCGGTGTATTCGTTGAAAACGTCCATCGCCCCGTTTATCGCGTCCTTGTCGTCGCCCAAAACCGCGTCGGAAAGCAGCTTTTTCAGCCGCAGCGTCTCCGTTTTCTCCGTCGAATTTAGGATGCCGTCGTGCTGCCGGAGGAATTTTTCGGCGGCGTTTAACACGTTGTTCGCCTCGTTGCGCGCCTCCAAAATGGCCCGTGCGGCCATGTCGCCCGATGCGTTTTTGATCGAGTCCAACAGCATCAGGGCCATTTCCTCTTCCGTGATGCCATAAGTTGGCCTGATCTCGACCGACGTTTCGAGGTTCGAGCGGAGTTCGCGGGCGCGGACGGTCAAAATTCCGTCGGCATTTAGGATAAATTGGATGTCGATTTTCGGAAACCCAGCGCCCATCGGCGGGATGTTTTTGAGGATAAACTCGCCCAGTTTCCGGTTGTGTTCGACGAGGTCGCGCTCGCCCTGAAAAACGGCGATCTTGAGGTTTTTTTGGCCGTCCACGGAGGTCGTGTACTGCCGTCCGGCCTTGCCCGGTACTTTCGTGTTTCGCGGGATGATCACGTCCATGAGGCCGCCGACGGTCTCGATGCCGAGGCTCAACGGGGTGATGTCGAGCAGCAAAAGGTCGCGCGAATTGCCTGCCAAAATGTCGGCCTGCACCGCTGCGCCGAGCGCGACGACCTCATCCGGGTTGAGCTCGTTGAACAAGTTTTTTCCAAAAAAAGCGGCAACCGCCGACTGCACCGCCGGCACCCGCGTCGAGCCGCCGACCATGATGATCCGGTCGATCTTGTCGGGCGAAAGTTTCGCATCGGCGAGGGCGGCGCGGCAACAGGCGATTGTTTTTTCGATCAGCGGCGCGGCAAGTTGCTCAAATTTTTCCTTTGAAATAAAAAATTCAAAGTCGTCAATTTTTGACGCAAATAATTGATTGTCAGACAATTGCACCTTTGCTTTTTCCGCCTGCAAACGGACGGCCTGCACCAGTTCGGGGTTTTCGACGGCAGCAATCCCGAGTTTTTCATCGGTCGAAAACCAATGCTCCACGATTTTTTTGTCGAAATCGTCGCCGCCCAAAAACGTGTCGCCGTTCGTCGAGAGCACCTCAAATATGCCGTCCTCGATCTTCAAAATGGAGATATCGAACGTGCCGCCGCCGAGGTCGAAAACAGCGATTGTTTCGGGTTTCGCGTCCGCTGAAAGGCCGATTCCGTATGCCAAACTGGCAGCCGTCGGCTCGTTCACGATGCGGAGGACATCCAGCCCAGCGAGCTTTCCGGCGTCGCGCGTGGCTTGCCGTTGGGTGTCGTTGAAATAGGCGGGCACCGTTATCACGGCCTTTTCGACGGTCTCGCCGAGGGTTGTTTCGGCGCGCGTTTTCAGTTCTTTGAGGATGATCGCCGAGAGTTCGGTGGGCGTAAAAAACCGGTCGCCGACGCGGATTTTTACCAACGAATCGGTGTCGTCGTCGAGGATCTTGTAGCCGAAAAAACCCGTGTTTTGGGCGATGTCGCGATGGCTTTTGCCCATCAACCTTTTCACCGAAAAAATGGTCCGTGCCGGTTCGGTGATGAGTTTTTCGCGGGCCAATTCGCCGACGACCGGTGCGTTGTTTTCCAAAAAATGGACGATGGACGGCACCAGCGCGGTCTTCCCGGAAGCGTCGCGGAGGCAGACCGGCAGCCCATCGCGCATAACGGCGACGAGCGAATTGGTGGTGCCGAGGTCGATGCCGATGATCGTTTCCTTCGGTTTGACGATCGATCCGGTCTTTATGTCAATGTTGATTATCGCCACTTTTGTTGATTATGATGAATGGATGGGCCGTTTGGGGGCGCAAAAATTGATAAACAATCGCGACCGGGCATGGTTTTGACGAAGTTTATTGAACATTCGCATCAAAAATTCACCGATGAAAAATTTCTTTGCCAACAAGGCCAATCGCCTCTGGATGTTCCTCGCGGGCTTTTTTTTGACCAACACGATTGTCGCGGAGATCATCGGCGTGAAACTGTTTTCGCTCGAAAAAACGCTCGGGCTGCCGGAGGCGAATTTGACCATTTTGGGAAATCCCGGGCTGTCGTTCAACCTCACGGCGGGCGTTTTGCTCTGGCCCTTCGTGTTCGTGATGACCGATATCATCAACGAATATTTTGGGCGGCGCGGGGTGCGGCTGCTCTCGTGGCTGGCGGCGATCCTGATCAGCTATGCTTTTTTGATGCTTTTGATGGCGATTTGGCTCGAACCGGCGGGTTTTTGGGTGAAATCGCATATTTCAGAAAGCATGACGGCGGACGAAAAAACGGCCGCCCTCGCAAAAGTGGGCGATTACAACGAGGCGTTCCGGCTCGTTTTTGGGCAAAGCCTGCTTATCATCGTTGGCTCGCTGGTGGCTTTTTTGACCGCCCAATTTGTCGATGTGTTCATTTTCCATAAAATAAAAAAGGCGACGGGCGAGGGCAAGATTTGGCTTCGGACAACGGGCTCGACGGTCATTTCGCAGTTTTTCGACTCTTTCGTGGTGATCTTTATCGCCTTCTATCTTTCGGGAAAATGGTCGCTGACGCAGACTTTTTCGGTCGCGATCGTTGGTTATCTCTATAAATTCTTGGTGGCTATTTTGATGACCCCGGTCATTTATGGGGTGCATTTCTTGATCGACCGATGGTTGGGCGATGAATTGGCGAGGGAGATGAAAAAGGGGGCGCAGGCTTAATCTTGGATTTGAATTTAAGTAGCCGGACACATTTGATTGAAAAAGGTGTCCGGCTAATTGGCTCATTTTTTCCCGTTCAAAAATTCCCGCACAAACGCCTTGACCTGCACGCTGAACTCCTTGTCGAGGATCCAGTTGAAATAGCCGCGCTCTTTTTGCCAAACGTCCTCCATTTTTTGGTTGGCGTGTTTTCCGAAGGTGAAAATGACCGAGCCGTCCGGTTGCCGACGCAGTTTTTGCGTCACGTCCACAAAGTGGAGGTCGTTCGTGAAATCGTGCAGGGCCTGCATGTCGTTTTTGACCGGCTGCGCGATGGTTTCGCCGTCGTCGGTCCTCAAATCCACGTTTTCATATCGCGCCAATTGGCCCTCGAAAACGGCCAAAGTTGCCTTGACATCGGCCAAGGCATCGTGCGCATCTTCCATCTCGCCGCCGACATAAAGGCGGTACGCGGCCTTCAAGTTGCGCGGCTCCATTTTGTAAAAAATCCGCTGGACATCGATGAGCCGCCGCCGCGAAATGTCAAATTGGAGGCCCGCCCGGTCAAATTCCTCCAT
>JANOQP010000362.1:0-1677 GCA_031414895.1 Saprospirales bacterium | reverse complement strand
CCCCGGTATTTTTCAAGTTCGGCCTCCGTCCCTGCGTTCAGGTAAATGGTCTCGGCGGTTTTTGTGCCTTTTATCGGCGACGACCAGACCTTTGGATAGGCAATCAGCGGGGCATAAAACGGCTCGACGGCCTCCAATTGGAAGGATTTCAGCTCCCAGCCGCGGCCAAACGGCCCCCATTCTTCGGTATGGACGTTCGCAAAACCCGATTTTTTGAGCCGCTCGACCATCGATATTGTCGCCCGGTCGAGGCCCGCCGAGCCGGTCACCCGCGGGCCGTTGCCGTCGGTAATGTCCCAAGCGAGGGCCATGATCTGGCTCTCGGTGATGCCGATGCGGCGAAAAAGGCTGTCGGAGGAAGGGCCTTCCTTTTCTGTTTTTTCCTGCGAAAACAAAACGGGGCAGCCCGCAAGCATGGCCAAAAGGAGGCCGAAAATTGATTTTTTCATAAATAAAATGTGTTCACGATTGAAGCGGCGAAGGTGGAAAAGGGCGGCGCATTTTGCCCTTTTTTTGGATAAAAAAAGGGGTTTCGTCCGCGAACGTCGGGTCGATGCGCCATTTTTGCGACCATCTTTGCGCAGCCCAGCCCGACCTGAAAACGAAAATCAACCGCGCCCATTAAAATGAAGTTCCTCGACTGGTTTTTCCCGAAAAAAACCGCCCCCGGCGACGACGGCAAATACACGCAGCTCCGGCCCGCCCCGCTCCTTTCGACGATCAAAAAGCTCGAAAACCGCATCCTCGAACGCTTCCCGGAGAGCGGGCTCGGGCGGGTCTGCCACGATTTCAGGTTGCAGGCAAAACAGGCCGAGTCGCTCGTCGAAAAACTCGATGCGCCCATTTGGCCCGTTCGCGTTGCGGTTTGGATGGCCATTTTGGTGGCGGTTTTGGCCGTTTTGCAGGGGTTTCGGCTGGTCATCCAGAGTTTTTCAGCGACGGAACTGACGCTCGCCGATTTTTTGCAGGCCTCCGAATCGGCCATCAACGAGATGATCTTCCTCGCCATCGCGCTCTTTTTTTTGACGAGTATCGAGACGCGCCTCAAACGCCGCGTCGCGCTCAAGGCCCTGCACCGCCTCCGCAGCCTCGCGCACGTTGTCGATATGCACCAACTGACGAAAACGCCGAAAATCGGGGCCTCCTCGGTCATGCAGGAGACAGAGTCGTCGCCAAAAAGGCCGATGACCAATTTTGAGCTGTCGCGATACCTCGATTATTGCTCCGAAATACTCGCGCTGATCGCGAAGACCGCCGTGCTTTTTGTCCAAAACCAGGACGACCCGGTGATCCTCGAAGCGGTCAACGACCTCGAATCGCTCACGCAGGGGCTTTCGGGGAAAATTTGGCAAAAAATCATGATCCTCGACCTTTCGGATTCGATCGGCGATTGAGTTTTTCGCGGTCAGATCAGCGTTTCCAAAAAATGGGTTTCCAGTCCAAACGCCTTTTTGAGCGCAGCGACTTGCGCCAGCGCGGCCTCGTTTTTATGCTGTTTGATGGGCTTGACGGCGGTGATCATCACGTTTTTCGCCGTGTGTTCCGATGAAATAAACTCGAAAACCTGCGTCCGGTAGCCCTGCGATTCGAGGATCAGGGCGCGGATGCCATCGGTCAATATTTCGGCCTGCCGTTCTTCTAAAATCCCGTTTTTTAGGATTGGCGCCAGCTCATTTT
>JANOQP010000361.1:0-6801 GCA_031414895.1 Saprospirales bacterium | reverse complement strand
GACGACGGGCGAACGGTCGGCGGCGTAATACATTGATTTCCAACTGTTTATAAGCGGTGCATCGACCGAAAAAATCTCGCCGAGCCATTTCGGCGGGATGCTTTGGTAAAGCACGCGGGCCGTCACGTCCACCTTGCCGGTGAAGCCGTTTATTGGCACATGAAAATGGAGGATGTCGCCGCCCCACCCTTCTGCCGCGCCGTTTTTGTTGAAATCCAGGTCGAAATCTGCCGCGCCGACAATTTTCGTGGTGTCATATCGGGCATCCGTTTTGGAAAAACCGAGCGGCGGCAATCGGTTGTCCTTCAAACAAGTGGCCGCGCGTTCCAAAACCGTCGTGAAATCCCCGTTCACATCCGCCGAAACGAACTCGTAAATCTGCACTTCGTCCGCGCTGCGGATGATGTCAAAATGCGGCTCGGTCAGCGTCGGCGATTCGTTTTTCAATGAAAAATCGGGGTTCATCGCGCCGCATTCAAAAATCAAGTCGCCCGTCGCGGCATTTTTTATCGTGAATTGCACAAAAGCGCGGCGCGACGGGTAGCCGCTCGGGAATTTGTGGCCCGCTTTGTTGGTCAATTTTAGTTTGAAAAAAGCCGTGTCGCCGCTCAAAATACCGGGCGAAAGTGCGATGTCGAGGGTCTTTTTTTGGAGCATCCTGGTCGTCGCGGCGATGCTCGAATCCCACATTTCGGGCATGACTTTTTCGATGCCAAGCGCGGCGCGATTTTCCTTTAAAACATTGAGCATCAACGTGTTGGCTCCCGCCATTTCATGAATCCCGAAGGGAAATTTCGGCTGGATGTTCACATAATTGTCCGAAATAATGACCGACGATTCGTCCCTCGGGATATGGCAACTTTGGCAGGTGATTTCGTCGTCCTTATATTTGGAATTCAGCCATTCCTGATAGGTCGCTTGCTCGATAAATTGGCCGCCCGTCGGTTGCCCGGCGAGGTCCACGGTGTTCGTGATGAGCGTGTGGCAGCTCGCGCAGAGGCCAGCATCCTCGATTTGTGCGCCATATTTCGGGGTGATCCCGACAAAAATCTGCATCGGTGGCAGGAAAACCTGCTCATATGGGCCGTAAGTGACTCGTGTCGTGTCGAACAAAATATTGCCCGAATGCCGCGAACCGATGCCCTCAAAAGCTTGCGCGTGGCAAGCTTGGCAGTTCACGCCGTCCTGTCCGATCGTGTCGGCGAGGAGCTCGGCGAGGCCATAGTGCAGTTTTTTGTCGTGCAACTTTGCCTGATAATGCCCCGTCGGCGCGTGGCAGGAGGTGCATTTGTCCTGCAAATCGGTTGCGTGGGCCGGGTTGGTAAGGCTTTCATGTTCCACTTTTGCCCGCCAAAACGGGTCGCGTGCCGAGTTGCCCATGATCGAGGCGCGCCAGTCGTCGTAAATGTTCACGTCCTCCCCTAATTGGGTGACGAGGGCGATGCCCTGCGTGTCGCGGCCATGGCAACCTCCGCAGACGCGGCCGCTCGGGAAAAGGATATTGGAGTCGATCACCAATTTCGCGACCGGGTCGCCGAGCATCGCCGAATGCCGAAAAGGCGAACTTTTAGCAGCCGGGTCTATCCTGTTTTTTGAAAAAAAGGCCAGTTCTGCTGTCGAATGGAAGCTATTTGCCTTCTTTTCGGTCGAAAACCCCCCGAACCACAAAACCAGCGCGGGGATAAAAAGGGCGAACCAAAATGATTTTTTTGCGAAAAACATGGGTTTTGTTTTTGAAGATTGCGTCCCGTAGCGGCGGCTTCAGCCGCCGAACTCTCAAAAAGCGGCAGATGAAGCCGCTGAACTCTCAAAAAGCGGCAGATGAAGCCGCCGAACTCTCAAAAAGCGGCAGATGAAGCCGCCGAACTCCCAAACGGCGGCGGCTGAAGCCGCCGGTACGGGCAAACGGCGGCGGCTGAAGCCGCCGGTACGGGCAAACGGCGGCGGCTGAAGCCGCCGGTACGGGCGCAAAACTATCAACCAAAAACTTCTTCCCGAACTTGAAATCAATTCCCGCCATTACAGACATTTTTATCGTCGGCGCAGGCCCGGCCGGAGCGACGCTTTCCCTCTTTTTGAGCAAAAAAAAGATAGCGCACGTCATCGTGGACGCGGCAAAATTTCCGCGCGACAAGATCTGCGGCGACGGCCTTGACCTCAAAGTTGTCCGCGTTTTGCGCCAGCTCGACCCGGAAATAATGGAGACGGAACTGCCCGCGCACCCGCATTTCCAAAAATCATGGGGCCTCCGGGCGTTCACTTCCGATGGCCGGAATTCTGCTTATTTTAATAAAGAAAAGCCCGAACACCCCCATCGTCCGGTGCTTTGGACGATAAAACGGTTGCATTTCGATGATTTTTTGGTCAAAAAAATCAGGCCGCCGTTCGCCGATTTTCATGAAGAAACAAAAGTGACCGCGCTCGAAAAAACACCGGACGGCTGGAAAATCACCTCAAAAAAGGGCGGTCAAATTTTTGAGACCTGCGCAAAACTCGTTGTCGGCGCGGACGGCGACCATTCGGTGGTCCTCCGTGCGCTCGGCGAGCGGCAAATCGACCGACGGCATTATGCTGGCACGGTCAGGATCTACCATAAAAATGTCGGCGGCGGCCACGAACGCAACCCGATCGAGATTTATATGCCCCCAAAATTGCCGATGTCCTATTTTTATATGTTCCCGCTGGCCAATAATGAGACGAATGTCGGCTTCGGGATGGTCAGCGAAATCATCAGCAAACACAAGATCAACCTGCGCGAGGTCTTTTTGGGCCTCATCAAAAACGACCCGGTCCTCGCGCCGCGTTTCGAAGGCGCCGAAGCGATGGAAAACCCGATCGGCTACGGCATCCCGCTGGCCTCGCGGCAACGAAAAACCTTCGGCGACGGCTGGATCTTGCTCGGAGATGCAGCCTCGATGGTCAGCCCGTCGAGCGGCGAAGGCATCGGGACGGGCATGTTTTCGGGACTGATCGCGGCGGAATTCATCGAAAGGGCTGTCGAAACGGGGGATTTCTCCCCGAAAACCTTCAAAAACTTCGACCGCGAGATCTATCGTCGGCTGATGACCGAAATTTATTCCTATAAAGCGATGATGGCAATCAAGCCGTTTCGCACCTGGGACTGGGCCCTCAAAACCTTCACGCACTCCAAACCTGTGCGGATGTATTTTGACTGGGCGCACGAGGATTGGTTGAAAACGGGGTACGAAAAACCGATTGTGGTGAATATTGATTGACCCATGAAATACGCAATCATCGACGTTGAAACAACCGGGGGCCGTGCCGACCGCGAGCGCATCACCGAAATAGCGATCGTGATGCACGACGGCGAGCGGGCGACCGATACTTGGAGCACCCTTTTGAACCCGGAAAAGCCCATCCCGTACGAAATCACCCGGATCACGGGCATCTCGAACGACATGGTGGCCGACGCACCGAGGTTTTTTGAGGTGGCAAAAAAGGTCGTCGAAATGACCGACGGAGCGGTCTTTGTGGCGCACAACGTCCGGTTCGACTATGGTTTCGTGCGCGAGGAATTTGCGCGATTCGGCTTTCCTTTTGTCCGAAAAATGCTCTGCACGGTGCGGCTCTCGCGGCAGGTTTTCCCCGGTTTGCGGTCATACAGCCTTTCCAATTTGAAGGCGCATTTTGGGATAAAATCCGAACGAGCGCACCGTGCGCTCGATGATACGCTGGCGACGGTCAAACTTTTCGAGATGATCTTGGCCCAACAGGCGGGCGAGGACAGCACACAACTACTTGTAAATCAAGGGGTTAAGGAGGCAAAACTGCCCGTGGGCGTTTCCATTGAACGGCTGCACGAACTACCGACGGAGACGGGCGTCTATTATTTTCACGACGCGCGGGGCGATGTCATTTATGTCGGCAAATCCATCAATATCCAAAAACGGGTCTTCGAACATTTCGCGGGCATCAACGACAAGGGCGCGAAACTGGCCGCCGCCGCCGCCGATTTTTCGCACGAGGTGACCGGCAGCGAGCTGGTCGCGCTCCTCCTTGAATCGGCGGAAATAAAACGGCTCGCCCCGCCGATAAACCGGGCGCAACGGGCCAAAAATTTCAACGGCGCAATCTTTAAAATAACCGACCAGGCTGGTTATCAACAACTTGCATGGGGCAAGATCAACCCAAAAAACGAGCAAAAACTCGACCTTGTGGCCGATTATGCCAACCCGCTGGCCGCAAAATCGGCCCTGACGAGCGCGGCGAGAATGTTCGAGCTTTGCGGAAAACTGACGCACCTCGAACAAACGGACTCGGCCTGTTTTCAATACCATTTGGGGAAATGCCGGGGCGCGTGCACGGCAAAAGAGCCGCCCGTTGAATACAATTCGCGGGCCACCGAGGCCATCGAATACCTTGCAAACCGGTTGGTCGGCAATTATTTTTTGTTGGAAAAAGGGCGCGGGCAGACCGAACTAGCCGTCGTTTTGGTCGAAAACGGCAGATATAAAGGCTATGGCTACCTCGATACGGAGTTTGGCCAACCGACCGTCGAGGACCTTTTTGAGTGCATCGGCAAGCGTGCGGACAACCCAGAAGTGGCGCGGATCATCCTGAACTATCAGGAAAAAAAAGTGCCGGGGCTGCGGACGGTTCGGTTTTGACAAAACAGGCGCGACCCATCGGCCGCGCCCGGTCTGCGAGGCAGACAGCTTAATTAAAAAACCGTTGTAAATCTCGACCCGCCATGTTTTGCAGGGGTGAAGCCCATATTAAGTTTGCGTAAAGCGTGGAAAACTTAACCTTAAATTCATACAGAAAAAAGCCCTAAAACGATGGACACTTTTCATTTTTGTCCGAGATTTAGTTTTAATCCTTTTTCAGCTTAATAAATCAACCACCAATGCATCGGATTTTTTTCCCGATGCTCGCCCTTTTGCTCGCGGCGGGCATCTCGGCAGCGCAAACTATTTCACCTGATTCGCTCGAACGGCGGTTTTCGGCCATTGAAAAAGACATCAGCTTGTTGAAAAACCTAAAAATCACGGGCTATGTGCAGGCGCAATGGCAGCGGGCGGACACCACTGGCGCGAAAATCTTTGGCGGCGGCGGCCTCGCGCCCCTTTCCAACAACAAATTTTCAATCCGGCGCGGGCGGCTGCGTTTCCAGTATTCCCAAAAAAATTTCACCCTCGTCGTCCAGCCCGATTTCACCGAGCGGGGCATCATCATCCGTGATTTTTTCGCAACCGTCACCGAGCCGTGGACGGGGCATTTCAGCCTGTCCATCGGGCAGTTTTTTCGCCCAGTTTCCTTTGAAGTATTGAACCCATCGTGGCAGCGGGAAAGCCCCGACCGAGCGCGGTTTTGCCAAACCCTTTTTGCGGACGAGCGCGATGTGGGCGCGATGCTCACGTTCAAAAAAGGCCCACTGAAATTCGACCTTGCGCTCGTGAACGGAAACGCGATGGCCGCCGAAAGCGATTCCCGAAAAGATGTTATTGGGCGGGTTTCCTTTGTAAAAAAATGGACGGGGGGACAGTTCTCGACCGCCGCAAGCACTTATCAGGGCAGCGTCCGGCAACAGACAAAATTTGCATATCGCACCGATAGCGACCGTGCGGGCTTTGTTTTGAAGGACACGGCCACCGCACTTGGCAGGTTTGCGAAGCGGCAATATTTTGGATGGGACGTACAGTTTTCCAAAAATTGGCGCCCGGGGACGACCACTTTCCGCCTCGAACTTGTCGGCGGGACGCAGCCGGGGACTTTCAGTTCGAGCGAAAGCCAAAAAACAAAGGATGGCCTCGCAGGGGATATTTTCGTGCGACCAACCTTCGGAGGCGCGGCCTATATGGTGCAAAATTTGGGCAAAAGCCATTTTCAGGCCGTCGTGAAATATGATTTTTTTGATGGCAACACCAACACGGCTGGCGATGAAATCGGGCTTTCGCAAACCAGGACCGGAGCGGCAGATTTGCGGTACGACACTTGGGGGCTTGGCCTTAATTTTTATTGGAAAAACCTGATGGCGACGGCCTATTTTGACATGATAAAAAATGAGGCCTCGGCAAATTTGCCCGGCTTCAAAAAAGATATCAAAGACAATTTTTTGACCCTCCGGGGGCAGATACGATTTTGACAAAACCAACTTAACTTATTGTAAATCAACCACTTATGGCACTTGGATTTATCGCGGGGCTTGATACCTCCTCCTCTGTTTTTCTCATTTTGTGCATCATCATGGTGCTGGTGTATGAAATGATAAACGGTTTTCACGACACGGCCAACGCAGTCGCAACGGTCATTTATACAAAGACCTTGAAGCCCAATTTTGCGGTCATTTGGTCGGGGCTCTGGAATTTTGCGGGTGTTTGGCTCGGCGGCATCGCCGTTGCGATGGGCATGATAAAAATGTTGCCGCTCAACGATTTGATGGCTCAGCCGCTTGGCGAGAACATCTCGCTCGTCATGGCCGTCCTCATCACGGCCATCACCTGGAACCTCGGCACTTGGTATTTTGGCATCCCCTGTTCGTCGTCGCACACGATGATCGGGGCGTTGCTCGGCGGCGGGTTTGCCTTTTGGCAAATTCACGGCGGCTCGGGCATCAATGTCGAGAAGGCGAAGGACGTGGGCAGTGCACTACTTTTTTCGCCGTTTTTGGGGTTCACGCTGGCGGTAATTTTGATGATGATCTTAAAGGCAATGGTGAGCAAGAAAACGGGCATTTTTGATGAACCGAAGGACAAAAAGCCGCCGCCGTTTTGGGTGCGCGCGCTCTTGGTGACAACGTGCACATTGGTCAGTTTTTTCCACGGCTCGAAGGCCGCGGAC
>JANOQP010000360.1:0-2168 GCA_031414895.1 Saprospirales bacterium | reverse complement strand
ATGGGCGACAAATTGATTTAGGGAAAGTTCCGTTCCAGCTTTTTCCAACTGCCAAAGGCTGTACCGGACACCGCCCTTATGGGCATTGATGAATTTTTTTGGTGACCAGACCCAAAGCGGCGGAAGGTCATTGACTACCGTTTTTTCAGCAACCATGGCTAATTATTTTATGTCAAAAGTAGGTTGATTTCGGGAAATATAAAACTCATTGAAACTTTGGGTTGGGTCGTATGGCACAATCATCCCTTCAAACAAGCCATAAACATCAAATGTTTTCGAGATTTCATCGAAATGCCTTTCAAAAATGGCATTGTAAAGCAGTTCTCGCCTGTCGTCAAGCGGTGTGATTTGAATGGCTCTTTTTGGGTAACGGTCTGAAAAAACAATGGTCGCAGCGATAACAGTTGACATAACTTTGAACAAATCGTTGTTGTTTGAAACAACGTCGTCTGCCCAACCATCATTTGTCTTGTCCCCAAAAGCGAGATTCCACAATTTATCGGAGACATAATCAAAAGAGACCACCTTCTGAATTATGCCCTTCGGCCCAATGCTCTCAAACTCAAAAAAGCAAGATTCTTCGTCGGAAAAGAAGGGATAGTGTTCGTGTTTCATGCCCAACCGGTTGTTTTGATGGGCGAAAGATGGATGGTTTTCGATAAAAACCGCCCCGTTTTTTTGATGGCGAAACCGCGGTCGTCCAAATAATCAGGCCTTTTTCAAAAATTCCGCTTTCAGGACCATCACCGAGCCGTCCACTTTTCCCTCGACCTCGTTCTCGTCGTCGGTCAGGCGGATGTTCTTGACTTTCGTGCCGCGCTTCAAAACGGTGGAGGAGCCGCGCACCTTCAAATCTTTGATGATCGTTACCGAATCACCTTCCGCAAGGAGGTTGCCGTTGGAGTCTTTTACGTCCATTTTTTTGGTGAAATTTTAGTGTAGAAAAAAAGGCCAACCCACTGAAAATCAATGAGTTGGCCCCTTAAAATTTATCCCCGAAACTCACATATTGGAGATGACCTCCGTTGCGAATTCCGAACATTTCAATTTCGTCGCGCCTTTCATCAACCGCTCAAAATCGTAGGTGACGCGCTTCTTTTTGATCGATTTTTCGATGCCCTTCACGATGAGCTTGGCCGCTTTGTCCCAGCCCATGTACTCGAACATCATCACGCCGGACAGGATGACCGACGACGGGTTCACGACATCCTTGCCCGCATATTTCGGTGCCGTGCCGTGCGTGGCCTCGAAAATGGCGTGGCCCGTGAGGTAGTTGATGTTTGCGCCGGGCGCGATGCCGATGCCGCCGACCTGCGCGGCGAGCGCGTCGGAGATATAATCGCCGTTCAAATTGAGCGTCGCGATCATGTCGTATTCCGCCGGGCGGAGCAAGATTTGCTGCAAAAAAGCGTCGGCGATGGCATCTTTCACGAGCAATTTGCCGGAGGCAATCGCGGCAGCCTGTGCCTCGTTGGCCGCGGCCTCGCCTTTTTCGGCCTTGACCTTGTCGTATTGGTTCCAGGTGAAAACGCGGTCGCCAAACTCGCGCTCGGCCAGTTCGTAGCCCCAATCCTTGAATTTACCCTCGGTAAATTTCATGATATTGCCCTTGTGGACGAGGGTGAGCGACTTGCGCTTGTACTTAAACGCATAGTTGAGCGCACTGCGGACGAGCCGCTCCGAGCCTTCCTTCGAGACCGGTTTGATGCCGATGGACGACGATTTTGGGAAGCGGATGCCCTTTGCGCCCAGTTCGTTTTGCAGGAAATCGACGATTTTTTTGGCCTGGTCCGTGCCGGCGAGGTATTCAATGCCGGCATAAATGTCCTCCGTGTTCTCGCGGTAAAGCACCATATCGACCGCGCCGGGGTCTTTCACGGGCGAGGGCACGCCCTTGAACCACCGCACCGGGCGGACGCAGGCATAGAGGTCAAGTTGCTGGCGCAATGCGACGTTCAAAGAGCGGATACCGCCGCCGACGGGCGTGGTGAGCGGGCCTTTAATGGCCACTTTCGCTTCTTTGATTGCGTCCAAAGTCTCTTCTGGTAGCCAGTTTCCGGTCTTGTTGAAGGCTTTTTCGCCCGCCAAAACTTCTTGCCAGACAATTTTTTTCTTGCCGCCGAATGCTTTTTCAACGGCCGCATCGAGCACGCGGACGGATGCCGCCC
>JANOQP010000359.1:0-5508 GCA_031414895.1 Saprospirales bacterium | reverse complement strand
CACGGAGGCGAACAACCTGTTTGTGCAGGCCGTCTCCGCCAATCCGCTCGGCACGCCAACCTCGCCCGACCTCGCTTTTTCAGCCGTGGGTATCCCTTCGACGATGGTTGCCGGGGGCAGTTCAACGCTCACTTTTTCGGTGAAAAACGGCGGCACGGCCATCCCGACCACGTTTTCGACCGCCGCATGGTTGAGCCTTGATGGGACAATCAGCGTGAACGATGTTTTTCTCGGCAGTTATTCGGTCGCGCCACTCGATGCCGGGGCGACGGCGACTGGCAGTTTGTCGTTTTCGTTGGCCTCGAACTTGGCCGCTGGCAACTATTTTTTGCTCCTCAAAACCGATTCCGGCAACACCGTGGCCGAGTCGAGCGAAGGCAACAATAATTTTGCGCAGGCCGTGGCGGTGACGAACCCGAGCCCGGTCAGTTATTGCGCCGCCGTCTCCGAATTTCCGTGGCACGACTGGATTTCAAAGGTGAAAATCAACACAAAAGAAAACGTTTCGGACAAGACGCAGTACAGTAATTTCACAACTGTCACGCCATTTATTGCCGTCAAAAACACGACCAACCAAGTGCGACTTTCGGCCAGTTACTCGTCCGAGGTTTTTGACGAATATTGGCGGATTTGGATAGATTTCAATAAGGATGGAGACTTTTTGGACGGAAACGAGCTCATTTTTTCACAAAAAATGACCAAACCAGCCGTCGGGGTTTTGACGCAAACACTGATTTCATCGTTCGCAGTGCCCAGTTCGGCTGCCACCGGGATGACCCGGATGCGCGTCGTGATGAAGCGCGGGAACGTGCCACCGAACTCCTGTGGCATCGTGAATTTCGGGGAGGTCGAGGACTATTTGGTGAGCGTCCAAAACACATCAAATATCACAAATACCGGCGAACGCGATGTCGAAACCGACGGCACGGGATTCGATTTTGGCCTGATGCCAAACCCGACGGACGGTTTTACGGCGATTGACCTGTCGGAATTTTTGGGCAAAAAAATCAGCGTGAAAGTCGTGAACGCGCTCGGCCAGACCGTCCTCTTTTTGCCAAAATCGGAACTCAAGATCGGACAGGTTGACCTCGATTTGAGCGGCAAACCGGCCGGGGCTTATAATGTTTTTGTGGAAATAGATGGCTTGCGGGCGGAATGTCGGCGGCTGATGATCGTTGAAAAATAAAGGCAAAAGTAAAAAGTCAAAAGGCAAAAATGGACGATTAGCTCACTTTTGCCTTTTGACTTTTTACTTTTGCCTTTAATTACGGGGCAACGAAAAATAAAAAACCGACCCCACGCCAGGCTCGCTTTCAAGCCAAATGCGCCCCCGATGCTGATCCATTATTTTTTTGCAAATGGCCAGTCCGATGCCGCTGCCGGCATAAACTTGGCGCGGGTGAAGCCTTTTGAAAAGCTGAAAAATGCGGTCAAAAAACTCTGGAGCGATGCCGATGCCGTTGTCTTTTATGGAAAAAATAAGGTCCTGCGAATTTTGTTTGAAGCCGACCGAAATATGCGCCGGATGTTGCAACTGCCTGAATTTCAATGAGTTGTGGAACAGGTTGAAAATCAATTGGCCGAATTTTTGGCGGTCGGCCAAAATCATTTCGGGCAGTTCGCCGGCCAGTTCGAGCGTCCAATCAATGCCGGGCAAATGTTTGTCAATTTGCTTTTTTTGGCTCAAAAAGATGGCCGCCGGGTTGACTGGCTCAAGCTGGGTCTCGTTGGAGGTAACCTGCCCAAAGGCCGTCAAATCCTCGATCAACTGGTTCATCGCCCCGACCGAACTACGGATGAAACCGAGGAACTCGCGCCCTTGCTCGTCGAGTTTGTCGGCATACCTTTTCTCTAAAAGATGGGCAAAACTACTGATGTTGCGGACGGGTTCCTTGAGGTCGTGCGAGGCAACCCACGCGAAATTTTCGAGCTGTTGGGCGGCCTCGATGTTCTTTTTCAGCTCCACGTTTTTGACCTCAAGTTCGCCGAGCCGCTCCATGAGCTCTTCTTGAAAAATATGGCTTTCGGTCACGTCGGTCGCCAAAAGCAACGCCTGATTGACGGGCGTGGGCGAGGCGACGGCCAAAACCTGGATGCGGATGACGCGGTCGGAGCCGATTTTTAACTCGGATTCAAAGCCGTTCAGTTCGCCGTTCCAGACTTTGTGCAACATTTGGATATTTTCGCCCTGAAAAAGTGCGAGCGCGGCCTCGTGCGCCGAAAGGTCGGTGAGGCGAAATAATCGGCGGAAAGCATCGTTAAATTCCCACTTTTTACCTTCGGAAAGCACGGCAACGGCCTGTGCGCCCGATTTCCAGAGCGCCCAAAAAAACGATTCGCCGCTCGGCGGTGCGGGTGGTGCAAACAAAACTGGGTCTTTACTGATCGTCATTAAAATTATGTTTGTGTCCGGTTTTCCAGTCAAAAGACGTGCAAATTTGCACCCAAGAATTTGATTTATCCGGGAAAACGTGACGGGCGGTTTTGCATGGCCAACCATTTTTTTCAAAAACCAACCTGCCCAAACAATCGGTTCACTTGCCGAAAAACCTATTTTTTTTAATTGGAACCAAACAATTTTTCAGAAAAACATAACCAGTTCACGTTCATGATGACAATGCGAAAATGCCTCTGGGTGGCCATATTGTGCCTCCCGGCAATATTTGCCCGAGGGCAGGCAACCTCGGTTTTTACGGAAGCCCAACGCTCGTTCAAGCGCGGCACGGAGTTTTACGACCAGGCACTTTACAGCCTTGCGCAAAAGGAGTTTTCGGAGACAATCCGGCAGGTCCGCCCTGTAAATGAGCCGGAATGGCGCAATTTGAAGACCGATGCGGAGCTGAACTACGCGAAATGCGCCGTCCGTTTGAAGCAACCGGAGGCCACAAAATTGGTCGCCGATTTCCTCCGCGACAACTCGCCGTCGCCACAGGCAAGCCAGGCCGCGCTCGAAGTTGCCAACTATTTTTTTGATTCGAAAGAATACGAAAAGGCACTTGAATATTACGAAATGACCCCTCGCGGCGGGATGCCCCGCGAACAACAGCTCGAGATCCGGTTCAAAGAGGGTTATTCCTATTTTTTAATGAAAAAATTCCCGCAGGCGAAATCGGCTTTTTCCCAAGTTAAGGAATTTAGTGGGTCGGAATTTTATTTTCCGGCCAATTATTACTTTGGTTGCTGTTCGTTTTTTGAGCAAAAATATGCGGACGCAATCAAGTCATTTGAGCGTTGCGAGGCTTCTCCGAAATACAAAGGGCTTATCCCTTATTATTTGACGCAAATCTATTTTGCACAAAAGCAATACGATAAGGTGATCTCTTATGGTGCGCCAAAGGCAAAAGACAGCAATATTAAGAACGTTGCTGAACTGAACATGATAGTCGGACAGGCTTATTTTGAAAAGGGCGACTATAAAAACGCGCTCCCCTATCTCGAATATGGCGCGAAAAACGCCGGTTCGCTGCGCCCTTCCGACTATTACCAAGTTGGCTATGCGCAATACAAAACAGAGAACTATAAACAGGCAATCACCAATTTTGAGAACCTCTCAAAACAGGACAGCCTTTTGGGGCAGAACGGGCTTTATCATTTAGGCGATTCCCATTTGAAAACCAACAATAAAACTGCCGCCCGCAATGCCTTTGGTCAAGCTTCGCAAATGAACTTTGACAAGGAAGTCCGTGATGAATCCTTGTTCAATTATGCCAAATTGTCGTATGAACTTAAATACGACCGCGATGCAATTACGGCGTTGCAATCATTTCCGCCGAACAGTAAATTTTATGCGGATGCACAGGCCTTGATGGGCGAGATATTCTTGAACACCCGCGATTATGAACGCGCTATTTCAACAATAGAAGGATTGACGACGCGTACTGCCCGGATTGATGAAACCTTTCAGAAGGTCTGTTATTTGCGCGGCCTGCAATTGATCCAAGATAAGGACAGGGTTGGTGCGGAAAAGTATTTCAACAAGGCCATATTGAAAACACCTGACGATGAAACGGAGGCTTTGACGTATTTTTGGTTGGGCGAGATTGCGCACAAAAACAACCAATTTGATCAGTCCAAAACCTATATGACCAACTTTTTGAGCCGCTCAAAAGGAATGGCCCTGCCAGCAGCTTCGGATGCCGCAATGGGTGCGTACATTCAGGGCTATAATTATTTGAAGACAAAGGATTTTGCAACGGCATTGACGCATTTCACAAATGCAGTAACTGGCATCAAGAAAAGCAACAATGAAGAGATCAAGACTGCCATCCTCGGTGATGCTGTTTTGAGGACGGGCGACTGCAATTTTAAGCGCAACCAATATGACGCTGCGCTTAAAAACTATAACGAGGCTGTCAATAACAAATACAACGGTTACGTCTATGCGCTCTATCAAAAAGCAATGATCGAGGGATTGAAGGGCAATACGGTTGATAAGATCATCGCGCTCGAAAAACTGGTGCAGAACTATCCAAGTTCAGAATTTACGGACGAGGCCTTGTTGCAAATCGGCACCACTTATCAAGAAATCGGGAAACTTGACCAGGCCATCGCGCCCTTGAAAAAATTGGTGTCCGATTTTAAGGGAAAATCCAACCTTATCAATGAGGCCTTAAACCGCCTCGGATTGATTTCCTACAATCAGGGCAACACGAGCGCAGCAATAAACTATTACAAACAAGTCTTTGCAAACAACCCGGACGCTGACGAATCAAAAGACGCTTTGGCAGCTTTGGAAGAGATTTATGTAAAGGATTTGGGCAAACCGGACGAGTATTTTGCCTTTTTGGAAACCATTCCCGGCTATAAAGTGGATGCAAAAGAGAAGGACAACGTGAGTTTTTCCGCAGCTGAAAGCCAATACACGAACGGCAATTTTGACCGCGCCATTGATGGTTTTACCGCATATTTGGCGAAATATCCGTCGAGTGCGAACTCCATGCTCGCCTATTTCCACAGGGCGGAAAGTTATGCCGCGGTAAAAAAATACAGCAATGCGTTGAAGGACTATTCTTATATAGTCTCAAAAGGTGGTCAGTCGAATTATTACTTAAAGGCATTGAACAAAGCCGCTTCTTTGGCATACACACATGAGAAGGACTATGTGCAGGCTTTTGAGTTGTACAAGAAACTTGAGGTTGCCGAGACCAATGACGAGCTTCAATATGAGGCGCAATTGGGCGCGCTCCGTTGTGCTTATCGCCTTAATAAAACCGCTGATGTCTATACCTATGCGAATAAGGTCATCAACAGTGGAAATGCGTCGAAAGTGCAATTGGCAGCCGCCAATTTCTATCTCGGAAAAGTTGCTTTTGACCAAAAAGACTGGGCAAAGGCTTTGCCAGCGTTCAAGAAAGTCACCGAGTTGAGCAACAACGAATCAACCGCCGAGGCGCGCTACAACATCGCTTATATCTATTATCAACAACGCAATCTTGATGCCGCTGAAAAGCAATGCGAGGATGCCAATAAAGACAATTCGGCCTACCCAGATTGGATCGCGCGGTCATT
>JANOQP010000358.1:0-1629 GCA_031414895.1 Saprospirales bacterium | reverse complement strand
TTGTGTTGGTTAGCCGCTTCATTGTCATTGTACACTTCAAGCCTTATTTCTGAAAGCCCCTGACTTTTGATATCGAATCGGCACATTATTTCCACGTATCCCGCAGCGTCACCGTGCGGTTGAAAACCCGTTTTTCCGCTGTCGAATCCGGGTCGCAGCAAAAATATCCGAGCCGAAGGAACTGGAATTTTTCGCCCGCCGTGGCCTCCGCCAAGCTCGGTTCGATGAACGCATTGGGGACGATCATGAGCGAATTTGGATTGACCGTGGTCAAAAAATCGGCCTCCGCAGCCGGGTCCTCGACCATGAATAGGCGGTCATAAAGCCGGATTTCCGCCATTTTTGCATGGCTGACCGAGAGCCAATGGATCACGGTGCCCGGTTTCACGCCCGACGTGTCCGAACCCGACCACGAGTTTTCGACGATGGAACAATGGACTTCCGTGATTTCGCCCGCCGCGTTTTTTTCAAAACCGTCGCACCGGACGATGCAGGCCCCTTTGAGCCGGACAAATTTCCCGACCGAGAGCCGCAAATATTTGGGCGCTGGGACTTCTGCAAAATCGTCGCGCTCGACCCAAATTTCTTTTGAAAAGGGCAGTTTTCGGGTGCCGGTCCCTGGCTTTTCGGCATTGTTTTCAACGTCAAACCACCTCGTTTCCGGGCCCGCCGGGAAATTGGTGATGACCACTTTCAGCGGGTCGAGCACGGCAAAAGCGCGGTTGGCCGACCGGTTCAGGTCGTCGCGGACGCAGGATTCGAGCATCGAAAACTCGGTGATCGTCTCCCGTTTTGAGATGCCCTGCCGCGTGGTAAAATCGCGGATGCTGGCGGGCGTGATCCCGCGCCGGCGCATTCCGGCGATGGTCGGCATCCGGGGGTCGTCCCAATTGGCGACCACGTTTTCCTCGATCAATTTTTTGAGCTTTCGCTTCGAGGTGATATTGTAATTGAGGTTCCGGCGGCCAAATTCATACTGTTTTGATGGGAAAATGCCCAGTTTTTCGATGCCCCAATTATAAAGTTCGCGGTGCGGAATGAACTCCATCGTGCAAATCGAGTGCGTGATGTTTTCGATCGAATCCGACTGCCCATGCGCCCAATCGTACATCGGGTAGATGCACCACGCGTCGCCCGAGCGGTGGTGGTGCGCGTGTTTTATCCGATAAAGAAGGGGGTCGCGCATGATCATGTTGGGCGATTTCATGTCGATTTTCGCACGGAGCGTGCAATGCCCATCGGGAAATTCACCCGCCCGCATCCGGCGGAAAAGGGCGAGGTTTTCGTCGGGCGAAGTGTCGCGAAAGGGGCTGTCCGTGCCCGGTTCGGTCGGCGTGCCTTTCAAACTGGCAATTTCAGCGGCGGTCGAAAAATCGACATAGGCCAAATTTTTGTTTATCAAAACCTCCGCCCAGTCGTACAATTGTTGGAAATAATCGCTCGCGTACAAAATCTGTTTCGGCTCGAAGCCCAACCAACGTACATCTTCGAGGATGGAATCGACAAATTCGGTGTCCTCGGTCACGGGGTTTGTGTCGTCGAAACGGAGGTTGGTCGCGCCGCCATACTTTATGCCAAGTCCAAAATTGAGGCAAATCGAGCTCGCGTGGCCGATGTGCAAATAGCCGT
>JANOQP010000357.1:0-2758 GCA_031414895.1 Saprospirales bacterium | reverse complement strand
TTTCTTTTTGAAATGTCATAACTCGTTGATTTTTTGCCGCAAAGGCGCAAAGGGCGCAGAGGTTTTTAATGAAGACCTCTGCGTCCTCTGCGCCTTTGCGGCCGTTTAAGTTTTCCAAAAGCCCCGCCGCGACGGTTTCCCCCGTGTTTTCATGCACCAAAATAAACCCGCCCGTCTGTCGGTTTTCGGCGTAGCCGTCAAAAACGAGCGGCTGCGCGGTGCGGATCCTGACCTGTGCGATATCGTTCAAAACGAGGCTTTCGGCGGGCTGTTTTTCAAGAGAATGCACGTCCACGCGGGCGGATATTTCTTTCACGACTGCCTTCACAGTGGCCGCGTTTTGTTGCAAGAGCAGGCGGTCGCCGATGCGCAACGGCCGCTCGTTCATCCAACAAATGGTCGCGGCGATGTCCTGCGAAACGGCGGGCAGCGCGTCCGTTTTCACGATCGAATCGCCGCGCGAAACGTCCACGTCGTCGGCCAAATGGACGACAATGGGCTGCGGTGCGAACGCCTCGGCGACGGTTTTTTGATGGACCTCGATGGCCGAAATGGTCGTCTCGCGCCCCGACGGGAGGACGGTCACGCGGTCGCCGGGGCGCAATTTTCCGCTCCGCAAACTGCCCGCGTAGCCCCGGTAATCGTGCAGCTCGTCGGTGTTCGGACGGATGACATATTGAACCTGGAAACGCGCCGCGCCGTCGTTGTCGGCCTCTTTAACCTCGACGGTTTCGAGGTGTTCGAGGAGGGTCTTGCCGGAAAACCATGGGGTGTTTGCCGATCTTTCGACCACGTTGTCGCCCGCGAGCGCACTTATCGGGATGAAAAACAGGTTTTTCAGGCCCAGTTTAGTGGCCATTTTTTGATAATCGGCGGCAATCTTGTAGAAGATTTTCTCGTCAAAACCGACCAAATCGAGCTTGTTCACCGCGACCACGATTTGCGGGATGCCCATCATCGAGGCAACCAAACTGTGCCGGTGCGTCTGTTCGACCACGCCCTGCCGCGCATCAATCAAGATGATGGCGAGGTCGGCGTTGGAGGCCGCGGTGACCATGTTGCGGGTGTATTGCACATGGCCGGGCGCGTCGGCAATGATGAACTTTCGGCGCGGCGTGTTGAAATATTTGTACGCCACATCGATCGTGATGCCCTGTTCGCGCTCGGCGCGGAGGCCGTCGGTGAGGAGCGCGAGGTCGAGCTGGCCCCCGTTTTTGTGGCGGCTTTGGCGTTCGATGGTCTGCAAAACGTCGTGCGAGACGGCCTTTGAATCGAACAAAAGCCGCCCGATCAGCGTGCTTTTTCCGTCATCGACGGAGCCTGCGGTGATAAATTTTAAGATGTTCATGTTGTGATATTTAGCCCCCCCGACCCCCCGAAGGGGGGAGTTACGACACCCGCGACTCCAATCACGGCAATCGCGGGTGTGGTACTCCCCCCCTCCGGGGGGGTCGGGGGGGGCTGATTTTTCAGAAATACCCGTTCTTCTTCCTGTCCTCCATCGCCGCTTCAGAGAGGCGGTCGTCGAGCCGGGTCGCGCCGCGCTCCGAGATTTTCGTCTCCAAAATTTCTTGGATGATCTCATCGACCGTTGCCGCCGGGCTTTCGACGGCAGCCGTGCAGGTCGCGTCGCCGACGGTTCGGAAACGGACTTCGCGGCGCGAAATGAGGTCGGTCACGTCAAGTTTTATGAAATCGGAGACGGCCAAAAGTTGCCCGGCGGGCAGCACGACGCAGTTTCGCGGGTGCGAAAAATAGATGTTCGGCAGGGCGATCTTTTCGCGGCGGATATAGTTCCAGACATCCAGTTCCGTCCAATTGGAAATGGGGAAAACGCGCACGTTCTCGCCCTTTCGGATGCGGCCGTTGTAGGTGTCCCAAAGTTCGGGGCGTTGCAGCTTCGGGTTCCATTGGCCGAACTCGTCGCGGACGCTGAAAATGCGCTCTTTGGCCCGCGCTTTTTCCTCGTCGCGCCGCGCGCCACCGATGCAGGCGTCGAACTCAAATTCCTCGATCGTGTCGAGCAAAGTGTCGGTTTGGAGGGCGTTCCGGCTCGGGAATTTGCCGGTGCCGTCGGTCAGGCCGCGCTTTTTGATGGTGTCCTCGACGCGGCGGACGATGAGTTTTTCGCCGAGCCGGGCGGCCATTTCGTCCCGAAATTTGATGACCTCCGGGAAATTGTGCCCCGTGTCGATGTGCACGAGCGGGAACGGGAAACGGCCGGGCCGGAAGGCTTTTTTGGCCAGCCGGACGAGCGTGATCGAGTCTTTTCCGCCCGAAAAAAGGAGCGCGGGCCGCTCGAACTGCCCCGCCACTTCGCGCAAAATATGGATGGCCTCCGCTTCGAGGTGGTCGAGATAATCGAATTTTGACATAGATTTTGATTGATTTTTTGAACTGTTTAGGTGGGCATGTACCGGCGGCTTCAGCCGCCGATTTTGGATATGTTTCTTTTAAAATGCCTCATAACTGTTTCAAAAAAAGTGCAAATCGGCGGCTAAAGCCGCCGGTACACGCCCACCCGATGAACTAATGCCGCCCCACTTGGTGCAGCCCGCACTCCTTTTTCGACGCATCCTCCCACCACCAGCGGCCCGACCGGAAATCCTCGCCCGGCTGGACGGCCCGCGTGCAGGGCGCACAACCGATGCTCACAAAACCCTGGTCGTGGAGCGGGTTGTATGGCACGTTTTCGGCCTCCGCGAAGGCGCGAACCTGCTCGAACGACCAGTCAAAAAGCGGGTGGAACTTCAAAATG
>JANOQP010000356.1:0-2020 GCA_031414895.1 Saprospirales bacterium | reverse complement strand
TTTCCGAAGGGCAAAAAGCCTGACCACGGTTTCTTGGTGCCGGTCAAATTTGAGCGGCGAAAAACGGCCAGAAAAAATAATCCGGGCTGGTTTTCAAAAACGGGCCGATACATTTGTTCGCATGAACAAACCGCGCTTTTTTCGCAAGTTTTTGGCCTTTTGCCTCGCTGCGCAATTTTTGGATGCCTGCTCCCAATCGGCAGATTGCCCATTTTTAGGGCAAAATTTGATTGTCAACGGCGATTTTGAACAGGGCTATTTCGGTTTCACCTCCGATTTTGGGCGAGGACTGAACAACGGGACCAATGGCAATTGCTCCACGCAGGGTTGGATAACGGTTACCCAGGTCGAGCCGCACGTCAGTTGGATGTGCCAGGGCTATCCGCAAAATTTGTCCGCACTTTACGGCGGGCCAAACACGGAAACCGATGCCGACCCAAACCATCCGAGCAACACCTCGGTCGTCGGGCTTGGCGATTGCACGTTGCCGCTGCCAGACCATACCACGGGCAGCGGTTTTTGCCTCAATATAGACCCGGACGATGTTCCCGACAGGGCATATTGGAAGCAAAACATCCCTATTTTTCCGAATACGGACTACGTTTTTTCGGCATGGGTGTTCAATTTGAGCGGCCAGCCGACGCCGAGGTTTCATTTTGAGGTCGGCGGAAAACCGATAAACCCGCCGACCAGTTACCCCGACCGGGCATGGGTTCAAACCGCTGTTTTGTGGAATTCGGGGAGCATCGAAGGGACTGTAAAAATCGGTTTGGTCAATGACCAGCCGGGCTGCGAGGCCAACGATGTGGCCATTGACGACCTGTTTTTCGGAGCGTGCGGCGCGGGAAAATGTTTGGACAAAACCTTCGTGCCGAACATTTTTACGCCGAACGGCGACGGCTTGAACGACGATTTTGGCCCATTTTGGCCCATGAAAAATTTGACGGGTTTTCAGTTTCGGGTTTTTGACCGATGGGGCTCGCTCGTGTTCGAGACCGACGAGCCGGCATTGAAATGGAACGGGGAATTCCGTGGGAAACTTTGCGAAACCGGCGTTTTTACTTGGTTGCTGTCGGTCGAGACACAGTTTTGCGACAAAAAAACAGTGATAGGGAGCGTCGCGCTCGTGCGCTGAAATTGAAATCCGGCAAATTTGAAAAGCGTACCGGACCGATTTTTTCCAAAAACACGAAAAGGCAAAAGCGAATCAACCCGCTCTTGCCTTTTCAAAAAAAGACTTGTTCCCAAAAATTTAGGCTTGCTGCGCAACCGGGGCCGCCGAAAGACGGTTCACATGGAGCGTTAGGCCACTTTTGAGGTTGGCCGCTTTGTTTTTGTGGATATTGTTGTTTTTCGCCAATTTGTCCAACATCGAAATAACCTTGATCAAAAAAGTGCCAGCCTCCGCCGGGTCTTTCATCTCGCGGAGTTTTTTCATGCTCGTGCGGGCGGTCTTTTTGTAGTAACGGTTGACAAGGCGGCGTTTTTCGGTCTGCCGGATGCGCTTTTTCGCGGATGCGTGGTGAGCCATTTTAAAATTTAGGTTGACGGTTGCCGGTTGTCGGCCAACGGTTGACGGTGAACGGAAAACGGTCGGGGGCGTTTGGCTGAACCAATGGCGGGTCTCAAAACCTGAAATCGTTTTGAGACGTTCATCGTTCGCCGTCTGCCGTCCACCGTTTTTCAAAAAGCCCGCAAAAGTAGATTTTCATTCCAAAAATAAAAAGCATCGGGCAAAAATTGTCGGGTAAAAAGCTGCCACCTGCTTTTCAAAAAGCATGGGTCTTTTTACCTTCGCCGTCCGTTGAAACCCATAAACCGTTGATTGTCAAAGAGTTGCACGAAAATTATGAAAGATTATTCCTTTGTGGCCAATGCCCACCCGCAATACATTGGCCGATTGTGCAAATTCAAAGCCCTCAAAAAACATCCGCCAATCGCCCTCGACCGAGGCGGGGTCGTTTTTTAAAATTATGTAAATCGATTAGATGAAAAGCGGGTGGGGGGTAGCCACAAAAGA
>JANOQP010000355.1:0-2818 GCA_031414895.1 Saprospirales bacterium | reverse complement strand
CATATTTTCATAAGGGTCGGTATTATAAGGGCCGTTCGGGTCGGAACTTTGTTGTTCGGTCAACCACTCATTGATATAGGTGGAAAGCTCCAACAAATCCTCATTCGACAAATCATTGAGGCTCGTCCGTTCTGCCCGTTGGGCAAAACCGAGTGTGATAAAGCTATACATGGCAATCACAAACGCGACAGCCCGCGACAGCCCGCGACAGCCCGCGATGTTATCAAACTTTTTCATGCTAAAAAATTTAAAAAGGTGAGATGAAAAGGGTTGCTGTATTTGTGAGATAAAGGTAATTTAATTCAATTTGGATTTGCAACCGGTGACATAAAACTTATTCTGATTCCTACTTAAATTCTATGTGTCCAAATTTTGCAACCACATTGAGCCAGCCAAACATTCGTTCGTTTTTAAAAAAAAAGGCACATGTGCTACAAGTATTCATTTCGAATCCAAAAAATGTACAATAGATAATTTTTTTTCGATGAGGCTCAAACATCTCGCGACCCGCGCGACACCCGTAAATGGGTCTCCGAGGGCATCGCGGCGGCCAACAATGCGCCCGTGGAGCGGTTCAACACGGGGGTGATACAGGTTTGAAATTTGCCAAAAAAAAATCCAACCCACTGAAAATCAATGAGTTGGTTTTTTTATCCCCCAATTTACTGGATGGTCGCATCGATGAACCAATTTAAAAAATCCCATTTTCCGACCTCCGTCCCTTAATTCCCCGGAAATATTCCCAAATAAAGGCCATGTCCTTTTCCATATCCTCCGTTGGCCAAAAGAGGTTTTTGTCAAAAAAAACCTCCCGCTTTTCCCAGTTGAACTGGCAAAGAACGATGGGCACTTTCGCACCTTTTGCGATAAAATAGAATCCAGTCTTTAATTTTTCGACCTTTTTCCGCTGGCCCTCCGGTGCGATGGTGAGCCAAAGTTGGTCGCGCACCTCGAACTCGTGGACGACGGCCTCTACAAAATTGCTCCGCTTCGACCGGTCGACCGGAATGCCACCCACGGCACGGAAAAACCACCCGAACGGCCCTGCAAAAAGCGTGTGCTTGCCGGCCCATTTTATCGGCGCACCGAGGATTGCCTGAGTGAAAATGCCGAGCGGAAAATCCCAGTTCGACGTGTGCGGCGCGACTGCGATGACGAACTTCGGCACATGGAACGGGAAGTCGCCCGTCACCTTCCAGCCCAAGAGGGCGAACAACCATTTCGCGAACCGGCTCAACATGGTGTGTTTTTTGATTGATTATCAATGAGTTAGATTCAAAAGAATTTACGACTTTTGAGCCGTGCGGCGCAGGGGAGTGCGCCGCCCAAAGGTATCCGGTAACGCGGAAATTTATTTCCGCCGGGTTTTTTCAGCAGAAATAAATTTCTGCACTTCCGGGTTTATCAACACACTTTGATCGTGCGAGAAACATTCAAAATCACCCTCTTTGTCTGCATTTTGGCCCTTTTTGTCAAAAAAACGACTGCGCAGACCGCCCCATTCGAGGAAATCGCCATCGAACTGGGCTTTTCCGCGCCCGGCGGTTTTTACGATGCGCCTGTCCCGCTCACACTGACCGCGCCCGGCGCGTCCATATATTATACGACCGACGGCAGCCGCCCGACGGAGAGATCCGCCCGTTTCCGCGACCTTTTTTTGATCGAAAAAACGACCGTCATCCGGGCTTTCGCCAAAAACGGGGGTGAAAAAAGCCGCATTTGCACCGAGACCTTTTTTATCAACGAGCCAAAAACGGCCCTGCCCGTCATCTCGATCGCGATAACGCCGAGCATCCTTTTTGACGAAACGACCGGGCTTTTTCAGGACGGCCCCGGTGTCGATTTGACCGAGGAAGGCAAGTTCGGGGCCAATTTTTGGAGCAGAAAAGAGGTCACCTGCAACACCGAGATCTATGAAACCGACGGACGCGCCGTCCACAATTCGCTGTCCGGATTTCGACTTTTCGGCGGTTTTAGCCGCGCCTTTCCACAAAAAAGCATGGTCCTCGCCTTCCGAAAAGAGTACGGCAAAAAGTTTTTGAAGCACCGAATCTTCGGCGACGGCGCGGGCAAAAAGTTCAAGTACCTCGTCCTCCGAAACGGCGGCTCCGATTGGGGAAAAGGCCAGATGCGCGATGCCCTGATGGGCGAACTGACCGACGGTTTTGGCCTCGAAAAACAGGCATACCGACCCGCGCAAGTTTTCATAAACGGAAAATATTGGGGCCTCTACGACCTCCGCGAAAAGATAAACGCCCGCTTTTTGGCCGACCATTCCGACGCGGACAAAGACTCCATCGACCTTATCGAGCACCGGCAGACCGTTCGGCGCGGCTCGATGCGGCATTATGCGAAAATGCTCCGTTACATGGACGACCACGACCTCGGCGACGGGCTGCATTTTGCGGAGGTCGCGCGGATGATGGACCTGGAGAATTTCATGGATTATCAAATTTCAGAAATCTATTGCGACAACACAGACGCAGGCGGGAACATCCGTTTTTGGCGGCCACAACGGCCCGGCGGCAAATGGCGGTGGGTGCTTTTTGACACGGATTTTGGCTTCGGCCTCAACGACCACGGTGCCTGGAACCACGACGCGCTCGATTTTTTCACCGAACCGAGCGGCCCGGAATGGCCAAACCCAGCGTGGAGCACGTTCATTTTGCGCAACTTGCTCAAAAACAAGACCTTCGAGGTCGCTTTCATCAACCGTTTTTGCGACCGGTTGAACACCGCGTTCGCGCCCGAAAAGGTGCTTTCGACCATCGCCCTTTTTGAACAAAACCTCGCCCCGGAGATGCCCCGGCAGGTGGCC
>JANOQP010000354.1:0-6378 GCA_031414895.1 Saprospirales bacterium | reverse complement strand
AAGTGTACTCAAAAATATCGCTCGCGCCGTTCACGATCCCGGTCGTGTTGCTCGTGAACTTGATGGAAATGAACGGGCTGAAATTCGGGTTGCGCACGGTGTATTTGTTGCCACTATTGGCCGTGAAGACTGCATTATTGGCCGGGGCGACCGCATTTGTCCCGTTTTGGACGGCAAAAGCGGCATAGACCATCGGGCTGGCGCAATTGTTCGTTACCCGGACGCGCATGACTTTGTTGCCTTTTACATCGAGTTTCACGGAAAGCATTTCGAGTTTGATGCAGCCTGCCGTCTTTGTGTCGCAAGGTGTTTCGTTCACCGTGACCGTGAAGCAGCAGGAATTGCTGTTGCCGCATTTGTCGGTCGCCGAGTAACAGACCGTGGTAACGCCGCCGGGGAACGTTGCGCCGCTCGCTGGGCCGGATGACAAAGTTGCTGGGCCCGTCAGTCCGTCGTTGCAACCCGTCGCGGCGGTCGAGGCCGTATAGGTTACAGCCATGCCGCCCGAACCCGAAGGGGCATTCACCGTGATGTTGGCCGGGCAGAAAAGGGCGACGCGTGGCGCATTGAAAACGGCCACATCCACGAGCGCGGAACCGTTGCCGATGCGGCCAACATTGGTCGCCGCACCCGTCGAGGTGTTGAGCAAATAAAGGTTGTCGAAACTCGAAGCCCCGGTGTTTGCCATCAAATAGGCGCGGTTCGTGGCGGTCGTTTTATCATAAAAAACATCCATGTCGGAGGTCGGGTCGGCGAGGTTCACGGTGATGCCGGAGCTGCCGATGGTGTTCAGTTTTCCGTCGTTCGGCGGCACTTGCGAGACCAAAATATTGAGCGAATCGTCATAATTGAACAGGGTCGTGGTCAACGCGCCCGCAAAACTATTGACATAGGCCGACGCGCCGACGGACGGGTTTTTGCCGGCGTTCACATCGGTCGAGACAAAATTGAGGGCCAAATCCGTCGCCGCGATTCCGCCCGTGATCGGGTGGAGGCGATAGTTGTTGTTCGCGCTCGAGGTCACCCGGATCCGGTCGACGGTTGGGTTAAAATCCATGCCGATCTTGCCCAAATTCGGGGCAAGGTTGAAGTTCGCCGCGCCGACAGCTGTGGCGACAGCCGTGTTCGTTTTGATGGTGTAAAGCCGCGATTCGCCCGTTGCCGAGTTATAGCCGAGGCCGAAAAGCTCGCCCGTTGCGGGCCGGAAATCAAGCCCGGCAAGCACTTGTCCCATTGCAATTCCGGTCACTGACATTGATGTGCGGATAATGCCGGGGTTCGCGGCATCGAACGAAACGAGCCAGTTGTTGGAGGTCAGTGCATAGGTGAGGTCGCCAGTCAGGGCTGGCACGGAGCGGATTATTTGCGCAGCAATATCGCGAATGGGCATCCCCAAACTGCCAATGAGCGTGGCCGCGCCCGTCGAAATATTGACCGAATAAAGGTCGTCGTTGGCCGCACCGGACGTGTTTGCAGCAAGGTAAAACTGGTTCATCCCGGTCGTCGCATTAAAATAAACGTCCAAAGCGACCGAACCGGAGGACAAATCGGCGGTAATGCCCGACGCGCCGATGGTGTTTTGGGTGCCATTGTTGGGCGGGTTTTGCGACGTAAAAACATTGAGTTTTGCGTCATAATTGAACAGGGTCGTCGCCGTGCTGGCGATATAGCTGTTCATGTACGCGCCGGTGCCGATTTCGGGGTCGGCGAGCGCATTGGCATCGGTGGCGGCGAATGCCAAATTGCCGTCCGTCGCGGCGATTGCGCCCGTCACGGGGTGCAGCCGATAATTGGAATTGTTGCTGCCCATAAACCGGATCCGGTCAACCGTCGGGTTGAAATCAAACGAGATTTCGCCCATGTTCGGGGCAACGGTGACTGCGGCGGCACCAATTGCGGTCGCGGCGGCAGTCGTCAAATTGACCATGTAAAGCCGTGCCTCGCCCGTCGCGGCATTGTAGCCGATGCCATAAAGTTCGCCCGTTTGGGGGCGAAAATCGATTCCGGAGAGCGTTTGTCCCGCCGAAATACCCGAAACCGGACCAATATTGGTCGTTGCCGCAGGCGATGAGGCATCAAAGGAAACAAGGTTGCTGCCCGAAATCGCAAAGATTTTTTGGGCAAATAGGTTCGTGCCAGAAAACACGAGGGCCATCGTAAAAGTAACGGCGGCCAATTTTTGGAAGAGTTTGAAATGGATCATTTTCGCAGATTTAGGCGTGAAAGATTTTGGTTTGGAGGTGCCGAAAAATCTACGAAGCATTTGGGGAATTGGTTTTTGTCAGATGTTTTTTCCACTTTTGCGAAACCAAACCGGATTGGCAAAACAGACACTTTTTCCCCGTTGCTCGATGTCCCGAATCATTTTCCCGCTGTTCGTTGCAGTGTTCTTCCCGATTTTTTTGGCTGCGCAAAGTTTGCAGGATTGCCGTCGAGCGTGCGATTCGCTCTATGATGCGGGCAATTATAAAAATGGCCTCGATGTTGCGCAGGCCTGCCTGCAAATCGCCCAAAACCTCGAAACTGGGCGCGATTCGGTCCTGTCTGCGGCGTACATGCGGGTAGGCAATTTCCAATATCGGCTCCACCAGAGCGCGGAGGCCGCGGCGACCTATCAACTTTGCCTCGAGGCCCGGCAACGGTTTTATGGGCCTTTTTCGACCGAGAGCGTCTCCGCCATGCACAGCCTCGGCAATGCCTTGACACAACAGGGTCGGTTGTTCGATTCGCAAAAAATCCTCCTCCAATCGCTCGCCATCCGCGACAGTATCAAGCAAAAACCGGCAAAGGTTTATGCCGCGACGCTCAACAGCCTCGGCATCATCGCCATCGAGCTTGGCAATATGCACGAGGCCGAAAAATATTTTTCCGAGGCCGGCGACCGCTATACGGACCTCGTGGGCGAGACGAGCCGCGAATTCATCACCACGCTCGGCAACCTCGCACAGGTCAACATCGTGCTCGGCAACTACGACCGGAGCCGGCTTTTGCTCAAAAAATCGCTCGAGATCCGCGAAATTGTTTTCGGAAAAGAGCACCCGATGTATGCTTCTTCGCTCACCGGCTTGGCCGAACTTTACCAAAACACGGAAAACTGGGCCGAGAGCGAACCGCTCCTCCGACAGGCCATCGAGATCCGGCGGGCAAAACTGGGCGAGGACAACCCCGTGACGCTCTCGACCATTTCCGAACTTGCGCGGGCGATGCTCCATTTGGGCCGGGTCGATTCTGCCCAAATCGTATTGGTCGATTTGATTGCCCGGTTGGACGCGCAAAAAGATGCCACCGAGGCAGACATGGCCGACCTTTTGGCCGACCTTGGCGATGTTTTTTTGGCAAAAAACGAGATCGATTCGGCCCACGCCTTTTTTGAAAAGGCAAATTTCTTTCAAAAAAAGTCGCTCCCCGACACCCGCGTACCATACCTCCACAGCCTCCGGCAAATGGCGCAGACGGCCATGTTGCTTGGCTTGTTTTCGCGCGCCGACAGCCTTTATCGCGAAACGCAGGCCATCGAACTGAAATCGCTCGAAGTCTATTTTCCGCATTTTTCGGACCGCGAAAGGCAGCTTTTTTTCCAACCTGTCGCCTCGGAAATCGAGCGGTTTGCAACGTTCACCGAAAAATTTGCCGACTCCCTCTCGACGCTCGCCGGGCAATTGCTCGACCTTCGGTTGGCGACGCGGGGCATCCTTTTTTCCGCTTCGCAAAAAATGCAGGAGCAGTTTCGGCAAAGCGGAAACCTCAAAAACTTTGAGGCGTGGCAGCTCGCACGCGAACAGTTGGCGCAGCTCTATTTTTCGCCGCCCGAGAACCCGCAAAACCTCGGCGTCACCCTCGCCGAATTGACCGAGACCGTCCGGTCGCTTGAAAAAAAGCTCGGCGACCAAAACAGCCGCTTCTCGGAACAGACGGACACCGTCGCGGCAACTTGGCAAAAAGTCCGCGCCGCCCTCGGCCCAGGCGATGCCGCGCTCGAGATCGTGCGGTTCCATAAACAGGCAGCGACAGCGACGGACGAGGTCTGTTATATCGGTCTGTTGATAACGAAAGAGACGGTCGACAGGCCCGTTTTGATCCGCTTTGAGGATGGAAACGAACTTGAAACGGTCATTTATGAGCTTTATCGCTCGGAAATGGGGCAAGCGGGTCAGCGGCTCCCGCTTCGCGGAACGCCTGCCTTCCGCAATTTTTGGTCGCCCATCGAGCCTTTTTTGGCCGGAAAAAAGCGCGTCCATTTTGCGCTTGACGGTGTTTTTCACAAAATAAACCTCGGCACTTTGCGCGGCCCGGACGGTACTTTTTTGTCCGAAAAATATGATTTCAGGTATCTGACAAACCTCGCCGACCTCCTCCACGACAAAACTGGAAATGGGCAAAAAAAACACCATCAGCTCCCGCAGACTGCGCTTTTGGTCGGCAATCCGAGCTTCGATTTTTTTGAAAAAAACACGGTTGCGAACGGCAATGGCAATCCGCATTTTGTGGCCAATATTGCCGCTGAACTTCGGGGCATCGACCTCCGCCCGCTGCCCGAATCGGGTGTCGAGGTTCTGGAAATCGGTCTTTTTTTGGAAAAAAAACATTGCACAGCAAAAGTTTTCATTGGAAAAAATGCGACAGAAAGCGTCGTGAAATCGGTCGATTCGGTGGCCGTGCTGCATCTGGCGACGCACGGCTTTTTCCTCGAGGACCTTTCCGGGAAATCGGTTTTTGATACCAATTTCGCCATCCGCAGCCCGCTTTTGCGCTCGATGCTCTTTTTTGCTGGCTCAAAAAACCGGCTTTTGGACGATATGCCAAACCCTAGCGCCGATGGGCAGGATGGAATTTTGACCGCCTTCGAGGTCCAAAATATGTCGCTCGAAACAACCGAACTGGTCACCCTCTCGGCCTGTCAGACGGGCCTCGGCGATGTCATCAGCGGCGAGGGCGTTTTTGGGCTGCAACGTGCATTCCGGGTCGCCGGGGCGGGTGCGCTTTTGATGTCCCTTTGGAACGTGGACGACGAGGCAACCCGGCTTTTGATGACCGTTTTTTACGAAAAATGGTTCGACGGGCTGTCCAAAACGGACGCGCTCCGGGCGGCAGAGGCATCGGTCAGGCTGCGTTTTCCGGAACCGGAAAAATGGGGCGGTTTTGTTTTGATCGGCGATTAAAACCCAAAAAAAATGACGATCAACTGCCGGGGCCAATTGCTCGACCTTTCCCGACCCATCGCGATGGGCATTTTGAACGCCACGCCCGATAGTTTTTACGAAATAAGCCGAGCCATCGAGGTGGCCGATATTTTGGAAAAAGCGACCCAGATGCTCAACGAGGGCGCGGCCGTCCTCGATATCGGCGGGCAAAGCACCCGCCCGGGCGCGCCGCAAATTTCCGAAAAAGAAGAAATCGAACGGGTCGTGCCAGCCATTTCCGCCATTTTGGGGCGATTCCCGGAGGCCATCATTTCCATCGATACCTATCGGGCGATGGTCGCGCGGGCAGCGGTCGGCGCGGGTGCGACAATTGTCAATGATATCAGCGGCGGGCGGTTCGACGCGGCCATGTATTCGACGGTCGCCGCGCTCGGCACTCCTTATATATGTATGCAAATGCCGAACGCAAGCCACGAAACGATGCACGATAAAGTGCATTTCACCGATGTCCTGCTCGAAACGCTCGATTTTTTTATCGAAAAAACAGGCAAGCTCCGCGCCCTCGGTGTTCGCGACATCATCCTCGACCCCGGCCTCGGTTTCGCGAAAACGGTGATTGAAAATTACCGGTTGCTCAACGGCCTCCGTTCTTTTAGCGTGGTCGACTGCCCAATCTTGGCCGGGTTGAGCCGAAAAAGTATGATCTGGAAAACGCTCGGCACGTCCCCGGCGGACGCGCTCATCGGCACGGCTGCGCTCAATATGGTCGCGCTCCAACAGGGCGCAAAAATCCTCCGGGTCCACGATGTCAGGGCGGCGGTGGAGGTCATCCAACTTTTTGAAATGTTGAAAAAAGCGAGGGAAACCGATATTCAATGAACCGTTGGGTCGGAAAAAATGGGGATCGCGAGGCTGTCCGGCACCTCAAAATAATTGTCCGGGTTTTGCGATGAGTTCAAAACGAAGCCTTTTCGGCCCCGACATTGAAAACCGACGAGCGAAAAACTGCCATCTTCCTCCCGCGAAGAGACCATGAGGCGGGTGATGAACGCCTTTGATTTGTCCATTTCCCCAAAATTTTCGGCAAAAGGCAGGACGTTTTCTACTTTTTTCAGCACCCGAAAAAGCTCGCCGAGGCGGGTCGCGGAGGCCAGTTCCGTGCCGCCCGGGCTTTGCCAACCGCCCTCGACACAATCGAGCATGACGGGCGGTTTGTTGGGATAATTGAATGCAAGGG
>JANOQP010000353.1:0-1951 GCA_031414895.1 Saprospirales bacterium | reverse complement strand
CCGAAGAATCGCGGTTCAAGCGCACAATCTTGGCCGAAAAACTGAACGAACCGACCGAATTGGCTTCGCGCCCGACAACGGCGTGTTCTTCATCGAGCGCGAGGGGAAGGTGAAATATTTGCCGCCCGGCGAAAACACCGTCCGCGAGATTGCCGAAATTGAGGTCCATTCAAAGCACGAATACGGCCTGATGGGGCTGAACCTCGACCCCGGTTTTGCAGAAAATGGGTTTGTTTATCTGTTTTATTCCCCAAAATCGGGGCAGGCGGACACGGCGCAGCGGCTCTCCCGCTTTTTTTTTGATAAAAAATTGGGCGTTTTGGACATGAATTCCGAAAAAATCATGCTCCGCGTCCCGGTGAAGCGCACCGATTGTTGCCACACGGGCGGCTCGATTGATTTTGACAAACACGGTAATTTGTACCTCTCGACGGGCGACGATATCAACCCGTTTGCCTCCCGCGGATTTGCCCCGATCGATGGGCGGGAAGGCCGCGCAGGTTGGGATGGCCGCTCGACCTCGGCAAATACCAACGATTTGCGCGGCAAGGTCCTGCGCCTTTTCCCGAAACCGGACGGCACTTACGAAATCCCGGACGGCAACCTTTTTCCGAAAAACGGCGAAAAAACCCGCCCCGAAATCTTCGTCATGGGCAACAGGAACCCTTATCGGATCTCTATCGACAAAAAAACGGACCGGCTCTATTGGGGCGAGGTCGGCCCGGACGCGGGCGAAAACTCGGACACGCTCGGCCCGCGCGGCCACGATGAAATAAATCAGGCGAGGGCTGCGGGCAATTTTGGCTGGCCGCTTTTTGTGGCCGACAACCGCGCTTATTCGGCCCACGATTTCGCGGATTCGACCGCCCAAATGCCCTTATTTGACCCGAAAAAGCCCGTGAACAACTCGCCACACAACACGGGACTGGTTGATTTGCCGCCGGCGCAGGCCGCTTTTATCTATTATCCGTACGATGTTTCGCCCGAGTTTGGAGCGGTTGTTGGCAAGGGCGGGCGCAACGCGATGGCCGGGCCGGTTTATCACGCGGCCGATTTTTTGGCGACGGAAAATCGTTTTCCGCCCTTTTTTGATGGGAAACTGTTCATTTATGATTGGATCCGAGATTGGGTAAATGTCGTTTCGATGAAACAGAACGGCGATTTTGAGTCGATGGAGCGGTTCATGCCGAAGGCCATTTTTGCGCACCCGATGGACATGGCATTCGGGTCGGACGGCGCACTTTATATGCTCGAATATGGCTACAACTGGTTTGTCCAAAACGACGAAGCACGGCTTTCGCGGATTGAATATGTGCCGGGAAACCGTGAGCCGGTGGTCGAGATCGCGGCCTCAAAAATGGCGGGTGCGGTGCCGATGACGGTCAATTTTTCATCGCTTGGCACGGTCGATCAAGATGGTGATGCACTGAAGTTCAGTTGGGATTTTGATGGAAAAAAGAGGTCAAAAAAGCCCAACCCGAATTTTATCTATAAAAAACCGGGTGTTTATAAACCAACATTGACGGTTAAAGATAAACATGGAAACAAGTCGGTTAAATCAATAGAAATTATAGTCGGAAATGAGCCGCCCATTGTTGATTTTTTGATTGAAAACAACAAGACATTCTATTGGAACGGACAGAAGATTGTCTATGAAACAAAAGTTTTTGATAAAGAAGATGGTTCAACAGCGGGCAAAACGATTTCAGAAGAAGATATACAGGTCGCTATTGATTTTATAGAGGGTTTTGATAAAACCGTGATTGCGCAAGGCCACCAACAGAACAAATTCGTATCAATCGGTAGGCGTTTAATTGATAAATCCGATTGTAAATCCTGTCATTCGATCGATACGAAATCGGCTGGGCCTGCGTATCTCGATATTGCCAAAAAACATAAGGACGAGTGGGAAATAGATGCAAAATTGGCCGAAAAAATAATCAACGGCGGC
>JANOQP010000352.1:0-10627 GCA_031414895.1 Saprospirales bacterium | reverse complement strand
CGATGCCGAACAACTCGCCAGCCTGTCACCCAACGAAATGCCCTCCGGCAGGCCGCCTACTTGGATGGTCCCTGTGCCTTTTCCGAGTTTTTTCAACGAGCGGACGGACTGCCCCGAGGCATTGTATAAGGTCAAAACATCGACCTCAAAAGGCAGTTGGATCTGAAATTGGTCGCTCGCCGGGTTCGGAAAAAAAACGGCCTTTTCGGTTGGCCCTTGCTGGTTTTGTCCGTCCGGTTGGAAACGTATTTCTGATTTTCCCTCGCAACTTTTCACCGCCGAATATTCCGAGATGATCCGCACGAGCAGGTCGTTGAGCGGCTCGACCTTGTATTCGTCGGTCGTCGGTTCGAGGTGTTTTCCGCCGATGCCGCTGTGGTCGGTGAGGAAAACATAGCTACCGTTGGTGGCCAAATCCATGAATTTCATCAGCCATTCCGTCTCTTTTTGGATGCCGCTGGCCACAACGGGGACAATGCGGATGCCCTTCGCCGCCGCCGCGGTGATGCTTTTTTGGAGCGAAATTTTGACAGCAGGGTCGTCGTGTGGGCTGGCATCGAGGACGAGGAAACAGATGCGGGCGACCGCTTTTTCCGACCATTTTTGCTGAAAAACCACCTCTTCGAGCGCGGAATGCACCGCCTCCGGCCAATCGCCGCCGCCGTCCGCCGATTGTTTTTGGATATAATCGACTGTTTTTGAAACATCGCCGGTCAATCCGCTGGCTTTTACGATGTATTCGTCGGTCAGGTCGCGGTAAAAAACGGAACCGGTGCGGAGCGAAATAGCCGGGTTTGCGGCCTGCGCACGGCTCAAAACATCGACCAGTTCAGTTTGCAAATAACTGATCTCGTCGCCCATCGAACCGGTCGCATCGACGGCAAAAACGATGTCCACATTTTTTGCGAAGGCACACTCAAAATCGAGCTTCTTTAGGTTCAGCCCTTTTTCAAAACCGACGGGCTGGCCGAGGTCCTTTATTTTTCCATCGAAAACGACCTGCGCGACAAACTTTTCCGACACTTTTTCGCCAAAAAAACCGGCCCAGCATTCGGCCTTGCCTGTGTTGTCGGTGCGCGATTCCCAGACGAGGCCGCCCGCGCTGTCGAACAGTTTGACCGTCGCATCGACGAGCGGGAAATCGTTTTTATTGGTCAAAAGGAAGGTAAAACGGTTTTTCGGGGCGCAATTCCACTTTTTTTGAAAAGGCTCGGTTTCGCCGTCGGCCAGCAGGTCGGCCCAATGTTTCCCCCAATTGTTGAGGTCGTTCCATTCCCCGGCGGTCAAAAGGCCGGCGCGTGGGGCTTTTGGCTCGGCGGGACCGGGCAGGGTTTTTGGTTCGCCGTCGGCCAATTTTTTCATCGGTCCGCCCTCGGCATCGTCGCGGACCAAAAGGATTTTTTCCTCATAGGTTTCGGGGGCGAATTCGATTTCCATCCTATATTTTACGCCGTCGATGACCATTTTTCCGTCGGCACCGGGTTCGCCGGGCGCACTTTCGGGCGTTTCATCGGCGGGCGGAGTGCCCATCAAAGCGGCGGGCGGCGGTGCGGGTTTTGCATGGTCTGTTTCCGAGGTGCGGGACAAGGTTTTTTCCTCAACCGAGCCAAAATGCACATCTTCGTAGGCGGGCGCCGCTTTCATTTCGCTTTTGCCCATTGTTTTTGTTGAAGGTTTGGAAGCCTTTTCACGTTCGCCCCTTTTTTTGGAAGAACCGTATCCCACGACGACGACCTCATCGAGCAACGAGCCGCTTTTCAGGGAAATATCGAGCCGCGCGGTCTTGCCCTTTTCAATAGAAACATCGGGTATCCGGCGTTTTTCATAGCCAACAAAGCCGATTTCGACAGAATAAGTGCCGGGCGCGAGCGAATCGACCTTGAAATTGCCGTCTACGTCCGCGACCGCGCTGCCGACGGTTTTTCCATCAAAAAAAACCTGCACCGTCGCGCCGATCAACGGTTCGCGGGTGGCCTCGTCGGTGATTTTCCCGGCGAGCGCGGGCGTGTTCAAAGTCGAAAAAAGGCCCGGCGCGATGATCCCGAGGCAGGCGGAGAGTAGGATTGTTGCTATTTTCATATTGAAACTATTTTTGGAGGCAGGATGCGGGCGCGGCGTTTTTTTGCACACGCGGGGCCGTTTTTTTCAAAAAGGCACAAAAAAAGGCGTGGCAAAAACCAAACGCCCCGGCGCGGTTTGAACCATGCCGGGGCGTTCCTTTTTGAAGCCTCGAAAAAATTCAGGCAGCCGCAAAATGCGCCGCCCTTTGTTCATCGGTCATTTGGTCGATTGGCGCGGGCAAAACCGGTTCGGGCGAAATGGCCAGTTTGTAGCCAAGCCCGTCCAAAATCCGCGAATAGGTTGAAAGCTGCACGTCCGCGTCGCCGTTTTCGATACGGCTCAAATAGCTGCGCTTCACCCCGATTTTGTCGGCCAATTGTTGCTGGGTCAAGCCCGCCGCCGTCCGCAAATCGCCGACCAAGCCGCACAAATAGAACGCGAAGGCTTTGCCCTCAAAAGCCCGCCGGGCAGGGCTGCCAATTGCTCCGTACTCGCTCTCCATGAATTCTTCGTGCGTCGTGATGTTCGGGTTTGTTTTGGGTTTGGCTGCCGCCTTTGGTGCGGGTGCAATCGCTGCGCTATTCATAACAGGTTGATTTTTGAACGTGATAAAATTGGCCGCTCACCTCTTTTCCTCGAAATATTCGGCGCGGATTTTTTCGGCAAGGGCGACGGCGCGTTTGTAGTCCCGGTTGTCCTTTTTCAAAAAACCGTTGCCCAAAACCACGACCCGCCCGCCGCTTATCAAATCGCCCGTTTCAAAAAAGAACAAAGCCCGGTATTCATTCGAGCCGACCGTCGCCCGCAATTCGTAAAGGCCGACGCTGCCCGAAATGTGTTTGGCATAAATCGCCGGGACAAAATGTTGCGTTTTCAGGACTTGCAAGGCGAACGAAATCTTTACCCGCGCCCTTTCGTCAAGGCCGTCGTAAAATTCCCGGTAGTAATTTTTGAAAAAGACGATTTCCCGAAGCATTGGGCAAAGGTAACTAATTAGTGTCGGAATTTACAAGGCCGAAAAATCCAAGTTGTCCAGCTTTTTTTGCCGGGTGGATGCCGAAAGGAAGGTTTGGCGCACAAAAAAAAGAGCCACCCGAAACCCGGATGGCCCTAATTTTTTGCGCCTCATTTAGGACTTGAACCTAAGACCTACGGATTAACAGTCCGCCGCTCTAACCAACTGAGCTAATAAGGCATTCAACTTTCAACCAATCGGGCAATTTGAATACCATTTTTGCTTGAAAGCGCGGCGAAGGTAAATGCACATTGAAAAAATGCAATCTTTGCGGCCGCAAAAAAAATAAATTTATTCACATGAGCCTTTTGACCGTTGGCAGCGTCGCCTTTGATGACATCGAAACCCCGTTTGGGCGGGCAGAAAAAGTGGTGGGCGGCGCCTGCACCTATATCTCTTTGGCCGCTTCCTATTTCACGAAAAAAATCGGCCTCGTTGCCGTTATCGGTGATGATTTCCCGCAAAATGTGCTGGACGACCTCCAAAAACGCGGTGTCAACCTCGACGGCCTCGAAGTGAAAAAGGGCGAAAAATCCTTTTTTTGGGCGGGCAAATACCACAAGGACCTCAACGGCCGCGATACTTTGGAGACCCAACTGAACGTGCTGGCCGATTTTAAGCCTGTCGTCCCGAAAAGCGCGCAAAAATCCGAGTTCCTGATGCTCGGCAACCTCACGCCGCAAGTTCAGCTCGATGTGATCAACCAAATGAAGCACCGCCCGAAGCTGATCGCGATGGACACGATGAATTTTTGGATGGACATCGCCCTCGACGACCTCAAAAAAGTCCTCAAAAAAGTGGACCTTTTGAGCATCAACGACGAAGAGGCGCGGCAGTTGAGCGGCGAACATTCCCTCGTCATGGCCGCCAAGGCGATCCAAAAAATGGGGCCAAAATTCCTCATCATCAAAAAGGGCGAGCATGGCGCACTCCTTTTCCACAAAGAAAAACTCTTTTTCGCCCCGGCCCTGCCCCTTCCCAAAGTAATCGACCCGACGGGCGCAGGCGATACCTTCGCGGGTGGTTTCATGGGATATTTGGCCAAAACGGGCGATATTTCATTTGAAAACATGAAACGCGCAGTCATCCACGGCTCGGCTATGGCCTCGTTTTGTGTCGAAAAATTTGGCATCGAGCGCATGACCGAGCTCAAACAGAAAGAAATCAAGGAGCGCGTGCAGCGGTTCGCGGACTTGGTGCATTTTTCACTTTAAATTCGTAAAAAATGTTTGAAGATATTTTCGGCAACGTCCAAAAACAACAAGAGGAACTCGCCGCCCGCCTCGCCGAGATCACGGTCGAGGCCGAGCTTGGCGACGGCTCCATCAAGGTGACCGCCACGGCCAACCAATCGATCGTGAACATCGAGATCGACCCGGCCAAACTCGACCTCAACGATGTCGAGCAGTTGGAAGATTTGTTGCTCGCCGTTATCAACGAGGCACTCGAAAAAGGCCGTAACAAAGCAGCCGCCGAGACCCAAAAAGCCATCGGCGGAATGATGCCGCCGGGCATGGGCGGGCTTTTTAAATAAAAATTCAAAAAGCCACGGCGCACGATTTGAACTTGAATTTGCCTTTAAAAAAAATAAACCGACCCGCGGGCGTGAATCCCCGCCGATTGCCGTTTTACTCAAAAACGATCCTTTTGTTATGAAAAAAGCTGTCCTGACTGCCTTTTCTCTTCTTCTTTTGTTAAAAATCGGCCATGCGCAAACGACCGATCGGCTAATCGCCTATTATCCGTTCGACCAACCGGCCTATTTGCTGGGCCCCACGGGCGACACGATCTGCGGGGCGCAGGCAATTGACGCGGTTTTCCCGAGCGGCAACGGCTCGAACGGTGCGCCCGGCACGATTCCGCCCGCCGGGTGCGCGTGCGGCGTGCGCGATGTTGCGGCGCGTTTTGACGGCATCGACGACAGTTATCTGTTCGTCGGGCCGGTCAACGATGTGTTCACGGCTGGCGATTTTACCATCAGTTTTTACATAAAACCGGCTTCCACGCCCGGCACGCAGGTCGTTTTGGCGAAACAGCGGACGGACAGTTGCGGCCTCCGCGACCATTCGATGGTGGTCTATTATAATTACGCCTCCAACAAGATCACGGCGAACATCAACGAGACCGACCTTTTTCAGGCCACCGTCGCCGCCCGTCTCGACGAGGAAAAATGCTGGCAGCACGTCCTCATCATCAAGAAAAATCAAAAGTTTTTCCTCTATGTAAATGGCACGTTGCGCGACGACGACACCTCCCCGCGCCGCCTCGACCTGACCAACAACCAGACGATTTTCAGCATTGCGAAGCCGATATGCCCCGGCGTCGAGAAGTTTTACAAAGGCGATTTTGATGAGCTCCGCATCTACAACCGTGCGCTCAACGAGGACGAAATCCTCGGCTGCTACCTCCGCCCGGACATGATCGGCAACCGCGACACGCTCGTTTATTTGGGCAATTCTGTGCAGATATTCACCACCAATTCCTGCGCGACGAGCTGGAACTGGTCGCCCGCGACCGATGTCAGCGACGCGAACATCGCCAACCCGATCATCTCGCCGACCCTCAGCACGACCTACAGGCTCACATTTATCCACCCGGATTGCATCTCAACGGATACGATTTTCATCAGTGTCATCGACCCGGACACGCTCGATTGCTCGAAGATCTTCCTGCCAAATGCCTTCACCCCGAACGGCGACGGGCGCAACGACCGCTTCGGGATCTCCAACCCGTTCGCCGTGCCGGACTTGATCTCCCTCGAAATTTTCGACCGTTGGGGAGGGCGCGTTTTCACGACCGACAGCCCGAACGGCGAGTGGGACGGCACTTTCGGAAACAAGCCCGTCAACCCCGGCATCTTCCTTTGGCGGCTCCATTATCGGTGCAAGGGCGAGGAAAAAGTGCGAAACGGCAGTTTGACCATTTTGAGGTGACGCGATTTTTTCGGCAACAGCAAATTGCGGCAGCCTGAAAGTCGGCGAGGTTTCAAAGCCTGGCCGACTTTTTTTTGTGCCGAAAAGCGGCCCGCCTTTTTAGTTTTGCCTTGCAATCAAAATCTGCTTTTTAGATCATGGCAAAACAAAAACCAGCTGCACAGAACCGCCCGTTGCGCCCCGCCCCTGTGCGAAACGAACAAAAACCCGCCGTTCAAAACCCATTTTCCACGCCGCAATCGCTCATTTGGGGGCTTTTGGCCGCGGCCCTCGCCTTTTTGCTTTACGCAAACACGCTCGGCCACAATTATTGCCTCGACGATTTTGCCTCGATAAAGGACAATATCGTGGTCAAGGGCGGCCTCAAAAACCTCGGCACCATCTTCACGACCGAGTACCGTTTCGGGGCATGGGCTGCGCCGGGCTCGCTTTATCGGCCGCTCACGCTGGCCATGTTCGCGTGGGAATGGCAGGTCGCACCCGATTATCCGCTGTTGCCGCATTTGATCAACGTGCTGCTGTATTCGTTCACCGGATGGCTCCTTTTTTTGACGCTTCGCCGCGTTTTGACGGGCTGGAAAAACCTTGGGACGACCTCGCCGTCGCTCGTCGCGGGCATCGCGACGCTGCTTTTTATCGCCCATCCGGCGCACTCGGAAGTGGTCGCGAACATCAAAAGCCGCGATGAGATTGTCATGTTTTTGGGCATTTTGGGCGCGATTTATGCGCTTTGGCGGTCATTTTCGGGAAAACAAAATTGGATGGCCGTCGCTGTTTTGAGCTTTTCGGTCGGCATTTTTTCAAAAGAGAGCGGCATCGTTTTCCTCGCGCTCATCCCGCTGATGATGTATTTTTTCACGGAAAAAAATTGGGGCGAGATTGCGGTGAAAACGGTTTTTTTCGCCGTCCCTTCGGCCATTTTTTTGGCGATCCGCCACCAAGTTTTGAGCGGCCAAAAGGGAAAAGAGGCCACGAGCGCGCTCGATAATTTCATCCTCGCCTCGCCAAACATCGCCGAGCAAAAAGCCTCGGCATTCATGATGGTCGCCAAATATTTCCAAACGCTCGTCGCGCCGTTCGACCTCGTGAGCGAGATCGGCTATTCGGCGGCGCGGCCCGTTGGCTTCGGCGATTGGCGGGCGTTGGTGGGCCTCGCAATCATCGGTGGGCTGGTCGGACTGTTCTTTTGGGGCTTTTCAAAAAGGAACATCATCGCTTTTTCGGCGGCTTGGTTCCTCGCGACGTTCGGCCTCGTGTCCAATATTGCCTTCCCGATCGGCACCTCATATGGCGAGCGGCTGCTCTATGTGCCGAGCCTGGCATTTGTGCTCGCAGCGGCTTTTTTATTGGTTAAATACCTGAAAATCAATGAGTTGCCCGCGCGGAGGACACTGCTTTTTGGCATTTTGGGCACGGTCGTTTTGGCCTTTGGCGCGTCCACTTTCTTGCGCAACCCGGCGTGGAAGGACAGCATCACCCTCTACGCGACCGACATCAAAAAAGTGCCGAACAGCGCAAAGCTCAACTATCACTACGCCCTCGAACTGGCCAAAAAAGGCGCGTCCGAAGACCCGATGGTGGCCGCCGAACCGGCCATGCTCGACTCGGCAATCACCCGATATTCAAAAGCTATCGAGATTTGGCCCACTTATCGCGATGCTTTCGCCGGTCGCGGCCTCGCTTTTTTTAGGAAAAAGGATTACGAAAAAGCATTCTCCGACTACCAGACCGCGCTAAAATTTGACCCCAACGATGCCAAAGTGCTGTCGAACATGGGCTATATCTATTTTTTGAAACAGGACCTGAAGGGCGCGGAGGACGTTTATCGACGCGCTGTGAAGGCCGACCCGCGCTTCGTGGATGCGTGGCGCAACCTCGGCGCGACACTCGCGATGCAAAAACGCTACCCGGAGGCCATACCCGCGTGGCAAGAGGCGCTCAAGTTCATCCCGCCCGGCGACCCGACCATGCGGGCGCAAAAAGCGACGCTCTATCATTATATTTATATGGCGTACCGCGACACGGGGCAACGGGAACTGGCCGAGCCGTTTTATCAGCAGGCGGTGGCGTTGGATGCGAAATTGCCGAGGTAGCGTTCAAAAAAGGCTCAAATACCCCAAATGAAACTTCGCCGCGCGAAAATCCACCGCGCCGCCCTCCGGCCTGCCGACGGCCATCGAGAGGCCAAAAATGCCCGCTTTCGTCTCGAAGCTCATGCCCACGCCGAGGCCCAGCGGGTGCAAAAACTGCGCCGTGCGGTTGGTCAAATTTTCAACATATCCATAATCGCCGAAGGCCGCGAAATAGCTGTTCGAGCCGATGAGCAGCCGCCATTCGAGCGTCCCGACAAGCCAGCGGGTGGCAAAAACAGATTCCTCGTCGTAGCCGCGCAGCGTCCGTTGACCGCCGATGCGCGATTGCTCGTTCATCACGATGGCTTTTTTTGAGAAAATACCGCCGCCCGCGAGGCCGATCTTGAGGGTCGTGTTTTTGAAAAAGGGCTGAAAAAATTCCAGTTTCCCGCTCGTCCGGGCGGTCGGGTTTTTGCCCGTCAAACTGTCGTACTGGGCCGAAAAATTGGCCAGCCCATCGTCCAGTTTCAGGATGTCCGAATTGCGCAAGACCTGCCGAAAACCGGCCCCGGCACGGATTTTTGCCGACCAGCCGCGCCGTGGGTTGAACCTATAATCAAGGCGGTTTAGATTGGTTTCGAGGCCGAAAGTATTGGCGCGGGCGTCGAGGTTTTCGGGGAGGCGGCGGGTGCTTTTTATCTGCAACTCGTTGATTTTCAACAGGTTGGAGGAACTGTTTTCCCAAAAGACCTTCAAATAATCGCCGCCCTCGAACAAATATTGAAGGCCGCCGTCCGCCGAAAATTCCAAAAAAGTGGAGTCGCGCCGATAAAGGTGCAACCGCCCTTCAGCCCCGAACGGCGAGCCCAGTACCCAGGGCCAACCGGCCTCGATGTCGAGCCGCTGCGTTTCGGGGCGCAGCCGCTGAAAATCGGCAAAAATGCGCTCGCCCTGCCCAAATGGGTTCAGAAATTCGGCTGTTGCCTGCCCGGTCAAAAGCACCCCGGAGCCGCCCGCCGCGCCCGTCCGCGGGAGCAATCCGATCAGGAAATCGAAGCGGCTGGCGCGTTTTTTTTTGAGAAAAAAATTGACCCGCGCCCGGTCGCCGGTGAAGGTGACGGTCGGGCTGGCGGCCATTTCCAAAAACGGCGAACTGCGCAGCCGGAGCGGCATTTTTTCAATCTGCGAAAAGCGATAGGGTGTCCCTGGCCGGATGCCGAGAAGGTTGGTCAGGTAGTGTTTCGAGATGCCCGCATCCCCCGATACTTTTGGGTCTTCATAAAAAAAAATCGGGCCAGCGACGAGGTTCAGGCGGGCGCGGAGGCCGCCGATTTCGCCGATTTCGAGGCTGTCAAGCTGCACGGATGCGAACGCAAAGCCCTGATTTTCAAGGTGTTGAACCAGTTTTTTTTCAAAAAGGAAAATATCGGCGGGGCTGCGGCGCGTTTTTTTTTCAAGGCCGTCGAGGCGGGCATCGCGCAGCCAAAATTGGGTCGCCGAATCAGCCCGAATTTCTGCCCAGCGGAATTTTTCGCCCAAAAAAAGTGCGGCACGGCGGTCGTTTTTTTTCCAAAAAAAGGAGTCGGCCGAGGCCAAAAGCCAGCCGTCGGCGCGGAGGTTTTCGACGATTTTTTTCAACAAAATCGCCCCATCGATGGAATCGCGAACGGGGCATTCCATCAAGCCGTCGGCGTTCGGGCGGCACTTGTTCTCTGTAAAAACCTTTTGCTGAAAATAGGGATTTTCGGGACCGCTTTTTTTGTCCAAAACATTGATTGTCAGGGATGTGGGCGATTGCGCGAAAGCGAAAATGCCGCCCCAAAAAAGCAGTACGGCAGCAATTGCCGTTCTAAAAAACGTGGAATTTGGCAAGATCAGTCCCAAATCGAGGAGCGGTTTGGCCGCACATATTTGCGGATGTTCATCCAAAAAGCAATCACGAGATAGATGATCACGGGCGATCCCATCGCGATGAAACTGGTGTAAATGAAATATTTGCGCACCGTCGAGGAGGCGATTGCCATGCGGTCGCCGAGGTAGGCACAGACGCCAAAGGCGTATTTTTCGACGGAATCTTTGATTGGACTGGTCAGCATGGCTTTTTTTGAATGCGGAATTTTTGAGCGCAACCTTTGGCAAAAATAACCGGATAATGTGAGATTGAAAATTTTCGGCAAGCGAAACCCGTCCGGCTGGGCCAACAACCCTTTTTTCAAAACTTAAAAACTGGAATATCTTTATATTTTGTTTGAATAAATGGAAAGTGGCCCTAATTTTGCCGCGCATTTACACCATGCACCTGACGGCAAAAAAGTTTGCCAAACCAGCCATTGTAGCTCAGCGGTAGAGCAGCTGATTCGTAATCAGCAGGTCGGGAGTTCAAATCTCCCTAATGGCTCCCAAGATTGCGGAATACGGAATGCGGATTTTTAAACAATCCGTATTCGGCAATCAACAAATCCGCACTCGAAAACGGGGTGTAGCGCAGCTCGGTAGCGCGCCACGTTCGGGACGTGGAGGCCGAAGGTTCGAATCCTTTCACCCCG
>JANOQP010000351.1:0-1558 GCA_031414895.1 Saprospirales bacterium | reverse complement strand
GAAAAATTATAGAAATCTAGGGATTCGTTGGGCTACCATCAACATGATGACCCAGCTAACCCGCCAAGCTCCACCTCATCGCAGCCCATTTTTCTTGCTCTTTTCGGGTCAAAAACGTCCAAGCAACGATCCGGCCCGTTTTGTTCCCCTGCCCCATCGGCACTGTTTTCACTTCCAATGCCCTTGCCAAATTCAGGGCTTCGTAAGCCCGTTTTAAATGTGGTTCTTTGGAGATCAATGTCGAAAACCAAAAGACCCTGTTTGAAAAGCGCACACTTTGCGCCACCATGGTTTGCACGAAATTGACCTCGCCGCCCTCGCACCAAAGTTCGTTGTGCTTTCCGCCAAAATTGAGGATCGGTTTTGTTGTTTTTTTGAGCCGCAGGTTGTTGATTTTTCTGATTGAGCCAGCTGCTGCATCCGCTTGCGAAGCATGGAACGGCGGGTTGCAAATCGTGAGATCAAAGTGTTCATTTTCTTTAATGACCCCTTTAAAAATGTCTTGCGGGTTTGTTTGCAGCCTTATTTCGATATTGTCCCTAAAAATAGGGTTTTCGTTCAAAATTGCATTTGCGGATTTTATCGAAACAGGGTCAATATCCGTCCCGACAAACGACCAACCAAATTCGCTAAAACCAATCAATGGATAGACACAATTTGCGCCCACGCCAATATCGAGGCAATGGACCTTATTGCCAATGGGAACCGTTGCATTGTTTTTAATGGCCAATAAATCGGCGATATAGTGCAGGTAATCGGCCCTGCCCGGGATTGGCGGGCATAAATAACGCGGCGGGATGTCCCAATTTTCAACGCCATAATGATGTTTCAACAGGGCTTTGTTGAGCATCTTGACGGCAGCCGGGTCGAAAAAATCAATGGATTCGTCGTTGTGGATGTTCGTTTTCACAAACGGTTTCAACGGCGGGCAACTTTCAATCAACGCCCCGAAATCGTACCTCGAACGGTGCTTGTTCCGGGGGTGCAATCGCGGTTTTGCATTGGTTGGTTTGTCTGTTTTCTCAGTCATTTTCAATGAATTCCATTTAATCGGGCAGCTCGTCGCGCACCATGATCGTCAATTGCGCCGCTTTGAACGCATACCAATCATCCAACAATCCTTCCCATTCCACAGCTTCGCGGAAGGAACGGAACGGGCGTTTGGCTTGAAGGCTCCTCAACAACTTGGCCCTCATTTCATCGGTCTGCCGGCTGCCGGCAAATGCTTCCATGAACAGGAAAGATTCGCGGGAGGTCGGCGGCTCAAAACAATAATAACTGTCCGGGTCGGCATCCACAACATCGTGGACCTCGACGCGCAAATAGTCAAATTCAGGGTCATCGGTTTTGGGATAGGCCAATATTTCGTGGGTCCCTTTGTGCAGATGGACCACTTGGCCCGTGTCGAGGGTTTGAGCAATTTCTTGGATGATCTCTTCTGGAACAGTCATGGTAAATCCTTTTTCGGGCAATGTTACAAGCGGGAAATGACATAACCAGTTGCCGTGCATTTTGAATATGGGTTTTGGATAATTAATTCAAGTTGCGCGGCAATCGC
>JANOQP010000350.1:0-8789 GCA_031414895.1 Saprospirales bacterium | reverse complement strand
ATCAATAAGGAAACAATCGACCGCCAATCAGACCAACCAACTTTTGGCACATGATAAGGGTAATAATCGTGCGTCAAAGGGTGCGGCACGACCAATAATTTGAGATACCAGCCGAGCGATAAAAAGACCGTCGCCAACCGTTCGCCGCCTTTCATGTCGGCAAAGGGGTTGTTCATCAGGTCCACGATTTTTTTGCCGTTTGACAGTAAATATCCTATGATTTCTGTGCGCACCATTATAAAAAGGATTGCGCCGACTATGAGTGCAATAGTGGCCGTCAATAGTTGTTTCGTGCTCGCCTTTGTGAAAAACCAGCCCGTCATTGGCACAACGCCCGCAAATGCAAGCGCATTTTCCTTTGAAAAAACACCGCCCAAAAAGGCGAGAAAAGCGGCAACCAACCAACCAATCTTATTGTTATCGAAGTATTTCAGCGCAAACCACAAACTGCCCAATCCGCCCAATAAAGCCAGAATTTCATCGCGGCCTTTGATGTTGGCAACAACTTCTGTGTGCAGCGGGTGCAAAACGAACAAAAACGCCGCCCAAAACGGGACGCTGAACCACCATTTCCTATCTTCTTTTATTGGGAACAAGGCCAAAAACAAACCGAACAACAACGCCCCGGTCAGTCCATATAAAATCGCATTGATGATATGGCTGGCGCTTGGGTTTAGTAATTTAGCAATCGGCAGATCGGGGCACATTTTTTTCAAAATACCGACTTCTATCGCAAACGAAACGATGCTCAACGGGCGATAACGACCGCCCTCGACGAGGTTTTGTTGCTTGCCAAAATATCCGGTCATGCTCTCCGTCGTCATGATGGAATCAATAGCGGCAAAGCCCTGTTTTGTGTACCGATTTTCGTCAATCACCAGCGAATCGTCCAAAACATAGCCCATTTTGAACGATTGTTGATAGAGCGCGATGGCCGCCGCAAATATCAAAATGACGGGCAGCCAGTATTTTTTCCAAAAATTTGGGTCGAAAAATGGGCCAGTCGGGCGTGGGTTTTCGGCCTTTTCAACTGTTGGCTTTGTGGCTGGTTTTGGGAAAATTGGGTTGTTTTTCTTTGCCATTATGAAGCATTATTTTATTGAGCGATAAACAATGGACTGCGCCCTCGGTCTAAAATCCCCGTTTATCAACTTGTTGTTTTCCATGCTCGGATAGGTCCGGTTTGACAAAAAGACAAAAATCAGGTTTTTGTCTGGGTCAGCCCAGATCGCGTTGCCCGTGAAACCGGTGTGGCCAAACGTGTTCATCGAGGCCAGATCGCTCATGTTTTTGGAGCGGGCGGGGTCGGTTTCCTTCATGTCGAAGCCGAGGCCTCGCCGCGAACTGCCGTTGAAACGGGTCGTCCAGCGTGCGATGGTCTCTTTTTTGAGGAAATTTTGGCCCATATAATTGCCGCCGTTTAACAGCATCTGGAACAAGATCGCCAGGTCGTTCGCATTGGAAAAAAGCCCTGCGTGGCCGCTCACGCCGCCGAGTTGCGCCGCGCCCATATCGTGGACACAGCCCTGAATCCGTTGGTGGCGAAAATAATTGTCCTCCTCCGTTGGCACACAGCAGTCGAGCGGGAAGCGTTTCAAGGGTTGATAGCCCATCGTCGAGAGGCCGAGTTTTTTGTAGAAATTTTGCTCGGCAAACCTGTCTACCGGCTGCCCGCTGATTGTCCGCACGGCCTGTGCGCCGAGGTACATCGTGAGGTCGGAATAGAGGTATTTTCGGTCGTTTCGCAGCGGGGATTGATAAATTTGCTTCCAAATCGAGTCCATTTGCGAACGTTTCATCCATAAATCCTTCGCAACCTCGACTGTAAAATCGCCCTCTTTTTGGAGGCGGTAATATTTTGAATCTGGCATCCCGGAGGCCGTCAGCGTGTTTTTGTAAAAAGGGATCCATGCCTGCAAACCGGCTTGGTGCGCCAAAATATCGCCTGCCATGAGCCCCGATTTGCCGGGCGATTTCGCCAGTTCGGGGATGTATTTTGACATAGGCGAGGCGATGTCAAATTTTCCGTCGTCGGCCAGTTTCATCAAAGAAAGGGTCGTCGCGGCCACTTTTGTCACCGAGGCTAGGTCATAAATATCCGACAATTTGACCGCCCGCGACTGACCATAATCGTGGAACCCCCATGCTTTTTGGTAAATCACGACCCCATCTTTTGCCACCAAAAGTTGCCCGCCGGGAGCAGCACCGCTTCTGACGATTTCGGCGGTCAGTTCGTCAAGCTGCGCGAGGGTGTCGGACGACATCCCGACGGATTCGGGCAGACCATATTTGAGCCGCGCAACTGGTTCAGTTTCAATGCCCTGCCCATATTTCGCGGCAGCAGAAACGGTCACGGGCAGTTTTCCGCTCAGTGGGATTGCGCCAAAAAGGGCTTGCGCGGCGAGGCTTTGCGCGTTTTCATCTTCCGTGAAAGCGAGGAGGACGGTAGGTATTTCATCAAAATATTTGAGTGAATAAGGGTTGCCAAAGACCGTCAAAACGATCCGGGATTGCGCATTTAATTTTTTCAAAAAAATTTTCATCGCTTCGGTCATCCCAAAATCGTCAGAGGCTTTTGAGCGCGTTTGATGGAGGCTGACGAAGATGGTTGGATATTTTTTCAGCGAATCCAAAAGCCCTTTTTGAACGGCCTCGGACATATTTTTTTCCGAAAAAAAATGGTCAAACGGCGCGTAAAAACCAAGTTGGCTTTGGAAAACAGTTTCCTCGATTGCGCCAATGGAAAGCGACGCAAACCGTTGATTGTCAATAAATTGCAGCGGAACAAGCCGGTCCCGGTCGCGCACGAGCGTCATCGCGGCGGCCATGAGTTTTCTTTTTAAAACCTGCGCTTCGGGCGTGTTCAACTCGCGGCGGATATTTTCCTCGACAACATTTTGCGGGCGATGGAGGCCATATTTATACTTCGCCCGTAGCACCCGGCGGACGGATTCCTCAAACTGTTTTTTGTCCAAAACGCCGCCCGCAAGCGCCTTTTCGACGGCAGGTACGGTCTTCGCGACATCCTCCGGGAGCAAAATAATATCGTTGCCGGCCACGAGCGCGCGGACATCGGCCTGCCCCGGCTCAAAGTATTTGGTCACGCCCTTCATCCCCATCGCGTCGGTTATGATGAGGCCGTCGAAGCCGATGCTCTTGCGCAAAAGCCCTGTGATGGCGCGTTCGGAGAGGGTGGTTGGCATATTAAGCGTCGCGTCGATTGCTGGGACGCTCAAATGTGCGATCATCATGCTGCCGATTCCATGTTGCGCGAGGACGCGGAACGGGAAAAGCTCGAGGCTGTCGAGCCGCGCCGTGCTGTGCGCGATGGTCGGGAGGTCGTGGTGCGAATCCACGTCGGTATCGCCGTGGCCGGGAAAATGTTTGGCACAGGCCATCACGCCGCCGTCTTGCAGGCCGCGCATATATTGGAAAGCTTTTGCGGTAACGTTGAGGCGGTTTTCGCCAAACGAACGATCGTTGATGACGGGGTTGGCGGCGTTGTTGTTGATGTCCACATCAGGCGCGAAATTCATCTGGACACCGAGCCGGAGGCATTGCCGGGCAATCTCGCGACCCATTTCATAGATCAATTGATTGTCCCTTATCGCGCCGAGCATGAGTTGTTTTGGGAACGAGACCGTCGATTCTTTGAGACGCATACCCAAACCCCATTCAGCATCCATCGAGACAAAAAGGGGCAAACGGGCCGCATTTTGGTATTTATTGGTCAAAAAAGCCTGCCGCTCGGGCGTTCCCTGAAAAAAACAGATCCCACCGACGGCAAAATCTCTGATGTTCTTTTCAACCGCATCTTCATAGGTGGCATCCTTGTCGGAGTGCGCACGGAGCACGATGAGCTGTCCGATGCGCTCGCGCTCGGTGAGTGCGTTATATATGGAGTCCGCCCAAAATGCCTCGCGCTCCGTTGCGCTTGGCGTTTTTTTTGGAAAATTATCCATTGAAAAGCCCGCCAAAACGAGGGCGAATGCAGCCAGCAAGGTGGTTTTTGTCATTTTTGCGCAGCAATTTTATGCCGGGCGAAAATAGTAGGGGCAAACCTCGTGGTTGCCCGATCCGCGTTTTTTTAATTGCCCATCCCCATTTTTAATTTAAATATGAAAATACTCAACATCGAGACCGCCACAGAAATCTGTTCTGTCTGCTTGTCTGAAAACGGCGAGGTCATTTCCCTCCGCGAAAACCGCGACGGCAACCAGCACAGCCGCGTTTTGACCCTTTTGATCGAAGAAGTGGTGCGGGAGGCTGGCATAAGTTTGGCCGAGATAGATGCAGTTGCATTGAGCCAGGGGCCGGGCAGCTATACGTCGCTGCGGGTTGGCACGAGTGTCGCAAAGGGCATCTGTTTTGCCCTCGAAAAGCCGTTGATAGCCATTGACACCCTCCAAAGTTTGACTTTTGCTGCGCGTGAATCAGGTGTTTTTTCCGAAAAATCATTGTTCGTCCCGATGATAGACGCGCGGCGGATGGAGGTTTTTATGGGGATTTACGACGGGTCATTGACGGCTATTTTGCCGCCGCAGGCGATGATCATTGACCACAGATCGTTTGAAGATCAATTGTTGGACAACCGAGAGTTGATGTTCTTCGGGAGCGGCGCGGAGAAGTGCCGGGAAGTTTTGGCCCACCCACAAATGGTATTTTTGGATATATTTTGTTCTGCCGCAAACCTGTCAAAGTTGAGTTTTTTATATTTTCAAAACAAAGTATTTCAAGACGTTGCATATTTTGAACCAACGTATATAAAACCACCAAATATCACCGTGCCCGCTAATTCATTGATAATCAATGAAATGAAAAAAAATGGATAAAAAGTTTTTTCGATTTCTAAAAATACTTTTCTATTTTTCGCCTGAATTCATGGCAGTTATATGTGGCCGGGAAATCAAATACAACAATCTGTTTATGGAAGGAGGGCCAGACAGGTTGGCACGGTTTTTCGCATATGAGGTTATGAGCATTTTCAATAATCATTTTTAATCTCGATACATACGTATGAAAAAAACTAAGAGCGAGGCGTCCACGGTCGTCCTCAAAAAGGGCAAGAAGGACATTGCCCTCGACTACACGGAACTCCGGAAGGCCGTGCTCGTGCTGCGCGCCATCAACCACAAATTGCGTCAGCGCATCATCGATTTGCTCGAAGAAAACGAGCGCATGACGGTCACTGAAATTTACATCAAGCTCCGGCATGAACAGTCCGTCGCCAGCCAGCATCTTGCGATTTTGCGCAAGGCAGGTGTTGTCGCCACCGATCGGTCCGGCAAATTCATCTATTATGGGCTTGACAAAGAGCGGTTGAACCAAATCAGCCGCCTCGTCGAGGAACTGGCCATCTGAACCCAAAATCATCACCTGATTTTCAGCCCGACCGATTACAAAACCGAAGCTGAAAAACGGTTCATTCAGTTGATTGCATCAAAAATGCGGTAAGCCCAAGCGGGCCTGTCGCATTTTTTTTTGCCAAAAATGGCCGGCGACTTTGATTTCATGTTGAACCTGTGAAACTGTTCAGGCGAAAATTACAATAGACCTGTTGGGGCCGCTTGATACAGGGCTGTCTGAAAAGAAAGAATCAACCACCATAACCTGGCTGAGTTGACACCACCGGGGTGCATTTTATTCCACAAGGCTGCAAGAGTGTGCCATTTGGCCGCACGCTTTCTCGACTTTTATGGGGGTCATTTGTTCGGCCAAAAGGTGGGGACGTGTGGTTGCCGATATCGACAACGGAAAAAGCCCCGATTTCCATCCCTCATTCCACCCAAGCAAGTTTCAAATTAGTTTTTTTCGGAAAAAAGAGCGCAATCGGCCTGCTATGTTTGCCCCATGAAAGCTGGCCAAAAAAAAATATTCAACGACCCGGTCTATGGTTTCGTGGAGGTGCCGCGCGGACTGATATTGAGCCTCGTTGACCACCCTTTTTTCCAGCGGCTGCGGCGCATCGGTCAGTTGGGGATGACGCCGTTTGTCTACCCAGGGGCCTTGCACACGCGGTTCCACCATGCGCTTGGGGCGTTCCATTTGATGACGCAGGCGATTTCTGTATTGCGCTCGAAGGGGGTCGATATCTCGGAGACAGAAGCCGAGGGCGCACAAATTGCCATCCTTCTGCACGATATTGGGCATGGCCCATTCTCGCACGCGCTCGAGCACACGCTCGTGGACCGGCACCACGAAGAACTTTCGGTGCTTTTTATGGAGCGGCTCGACCGCGAATTTGGGGGGCAATTGGCCATGGCCGTCCAAATTTTCAAAGACGAATACCCGAAAAAATTCCTCCACCAGCTCGTCAGCGGGCAGCTCGACATGGACCGGCTCGATTATTTGAACCGCGACAGTTTTTTCACGGGCGTTTCGGAGGGGGTCATTGGCTCGGAGCGCATCATCAAAATGCTCGACGTGAACAATGGGGAACTGGTGGTGGAGGAAAAAGGGATCTATTCGATCGAGAAATTTTTGATTGCCCGGCGGCTGATGTACTGGCAGGTTTATCTGCACAAAACGGTGCTTTCTGCAGAGCAAATGATGATAAAAACGCTGCGCCGGGCAAGGGAACTTGCCGCGAAAGGCGTGGAGCTTGATGGGTCCGGGCCGTTGCGGTTTTTTCTTTACACAAAAAATGAAAAACGGGAAAACGACCTCATTTTAGATCAATTCGCCCAATTGGACGACCACGATATTTGGATGGCATTAAAAATTTGGTCAAAAAGCTGCCCCGACCGCGTATTGCGGATTTTGTCGGAAAGTTTGCTGGACAGGCGACTTTTTCAGCTTGAGTTTTCGGGCCGTCCATTTTCCAAAGAGCAAATCGAGGCCGTCCGTGAAAAGGCGATTTCGCAATTCAATATTTCAAAAAAGGAGAGCGAATGGCTTGTTTTTGATGGCCAAGAATCCAATCAGACCTATCAAACACGGCGGGAGCAAATCCGTATCCTGTTCAAAAATGGCCTAGTCGTGCCGATATCCGAAATCGCGGAAATCTCCATTCAATCGCGGACTGTGACCAAATATTATTTGTGCAGTCCAAAAAATACCTGAAAAATCCGTCAAATAGCGAGAAAAAAAAGGGTTTTCCGCATACTTGGTTGCCCACCTTTTTTACTTTTGCAGGCGCAAATTTCCAAATGTGAAATGCTCACCAAACTTTTTATTACTTAAACCAACCATTCATTATGAGCAAAATTCAAATGCTTATCCCTTCATTCATGTTGTTTGCATTGGTTGCTATTGGCCAGCCTGGCGACATCCCGCCAAACGCCGAGCCAGGCAAATGCTATGCAAAATGCTTGATCCCCGACCAGTACGAGACAAAATCGGAGCAAGTTCAGGTCAAGGCAGAATCCAAAAGGACTACCGTGGTTCCTGCCACTTATGAGACGAAAACGGAGCAAGTCGAGGCAAAAGCTGCTTCGCGCCGCATCGTCACGCTGCCTGCTGTCTATGAAACCGTCACCGAACAGGTGCAGGTGAAAGCGCCTTCAAAGCGTATCGAGACTGTCCCAGCTGTATACGAAACCGTCACCGAGCGTGTGCAGGTGAAGGCCGAGTCGAAGCGCATCATCGAAATCCCGGCCACTTATGAGACCGTCACCGAGAAGATGGAGTCAAAGGCTGCCTCGAAGCGCATCATCGAGATCCCGGCCACTTATGAGACCGTCACCGAGAAAATCCAATCGAAAGCGGAATCGAAGCGCATCATCGAAATCCCGGCCACTTATGAGACCGTCACCGAGAAAGTACAGGTCAAGGCCGAATCGAAGCGTTTGACCGCAGTCCCTGCCGAGTACGAGACCATGACCGAAAAGGTCATCAAAAAAGCGGATTCGAAGCGCATCTTCGAAGTGCCAGCGACTTACGAAACCGTCACGGAGACCTATGAATCCGAACCTTCCCGCACGGTCATCAAGAACCTCCCGGCAAAATACGAGACCCGCACCGAGCGCGTCGAAGTGAAACCGGCCTCCACCAAATGGGTGAAAAAACGCGCTGACGCGAACTGCCTCTCCGCAAACCCGGATGATTGCCTCGTTTGGTGCTTGACCGAAGTCCCTGCCGAATATCAAACCCTGACCAAAAAGGTCAACGTTGGCTGCGATGGCAAGGGCATTGAAGATTCTGGCTGCACGGTAACTGAAACCGTCCCTGCCAAATCGGCTACCCGTACTGTCCGCCGCATCAAAACGCCAGCTTCGACCCGTGAGGAGTCCATCCCGGCTGAATATCAAACGGTCACGAAGCGCGTTGTCAAAACGCCAGCCTCGACCCGTGAGGAGTCCATCCCTGCCGAGTTCCAAACAATCACGAAGCGCGTCGTCAAAACGCCAGCCTCGACCCGTGAGGAAGTCATCCCTGCCGAGTTCCAAACGGTCACGAAGCGCGTTGTGAAAACGCCAGCCTCGACCCGCGAAGAAGCCATCCCGGCTGAATACCAAACGGTCACAAAGCGCGTCGTCAAAACGCCAGCTTCGAGCCGCGAGGTTGATGTCCCTGCCGAGTTCTCGACCGTCACCCGTCAAGTGGTGAAAACTGCTGCGACGACCCGCGAGGAGCCACTTCCTGCTGAATACTCGACCATCACCAAGCGCCTGGTCAAAACGGCAGAAAGCACCCAAACGGAAAACATCCCCGCTGAATACACGACCGTAACCAAGCGCACCCTCGTAAAGCCGGGCGGTTTCACCGAGTGGCGCCCAGTCCTTTGCGGCGAAAAAGTCGATGGTGCAACTGTCCGTCAGATTCAAGCGGCCCTCAAAGCTGCCGGTTAT
>JANOQP010000349.1:0-2370 GCA_031414895.1 Saprospirales bacterium | reverse complement strand
CCCGTTGCTCGGAAGTGGTTTTTTGGGTAGTCGAGCAGGCGGTTGCGACGAGTGAGGCGGCCAATGCGAGGGCGGCCAATTTTTGGACAAGGTTCATTTTTCGATGTTTATGAATGTAGCACAATTCAGGCTGTGCCTATGTATGAAAATTTCGCTCGCCACAGCCTGAAGGCTGTGCTACTTTACGGGCCGCAGCCCAATTTCAGCCCCTTTTTCGAGCATCATTTGAAAACCTGCCTCATATTCGTTCGTGATCAAACCGTCGAGCATTGCCTCGCGGATGGCCGTTTTCACGATGCCGACCTCCCGCGACGGGCCGATCCCGAAGGTTTCCATGATGACCTCGCCCGTGATCGGCGGCTGCCAAAGGCGCAATTTGTCGCCCTCCGAGACGGCGGCGATGCGCTCTTTCACCATTTCGTATCCTTCGAGGTAGCGGGCCACTTTGCGCGGGTTTTTCGATGTGATGTCCGATTCGCAAAGCATCATCAGTTCCGGGAGGTCCTCGCCCGCGTCGAAAATGAGCCGTCGGATCGCCGAATCCGTCACCTGTTCCTTCGTCAAACTGATCGGGCGGAGGTGCAAAAGCACCATTTTTTTGACGAACTCCATTTTGTGGTCGAGCGGCAGGCGGAGACGGCGGAAAATCTTGGGCACCATTCGCGCCCCGACGACCTCGTGGCCATGGAAGGTCCAGCCGATGAGCGGTTCGAAGCGTTTTGTCGGCGGTTTTGCGATGTCATGGAAGATGGCGGCCCAGCGCAGCCAGATGTTTTTGGAGCGGCGGCAGGTGTTTTCCAGCACTTCGAGGGTGTGGTAAAAATTGTCCTTGTGGGCCATCCCGTTGCGGTCCTCGACGCCGCGCAGGGCCACCATTTCGGGCAAAATGAGTTCCAAAAGCCCGGTTTCGAGCATCAAATTGAACCCGACGGATGGGCGCGGCGACATGATTATTTTTTCGATCTCGGTCAAAATGCGCTCCGGCGAGACGATCTCGATGCGGGCGCGGTGCTTTTTGATGCCCTCAAAAGTTGTTTTGTCGATCTCGAAACCGAGCTGCGCCGCGAAACGGATGGCCCGCATCATCCTCAACGGGTCGTCCGAAAAGGTGCGGCCCGGTTCGAGCGGCGTGACGATGCGTTTTTTGTCGAGGTCGCGCAGGCCGTTGAACGGGTCCACGAGGTTGCCAAAATCCGTTTCGTTGAGCGAAAGGGCGAGCGCGTTGATGGTAAAATCGCGCCGGTTCTGGTCGTCCACGAGCGTGCCAGGCTCGACCTCCGGCTTGCGCGAATCGCTCCGGTAGCTCTCTTTTCGCGCCCCGACAAACTCTATTTCGAGGTCGCCCGACCGGATCATGGCCGTGCCAAAACGCTGAAAAACCGCCACTTTTGGCCTCGGATAGAGCGACGCGGCCACTTTTTCGGCCAATAAAATGCCATCGCCGACGCAGACAATATCGATGTCCTTGCACGGGCGGCCCATCAAACGGTCGCGCACAAAGCCGCCGACGACCCATGCCTCGACACCGATCGCGCGGGCGGCGGCGGCGACTTGGGCGAATATTTTTTCTTCGTCTTTGTTGAGTGAAAGGAGCATTGCAAATTTTACAATTTGGCCAATAAATGTTCAAATCGTTCCCAAAAAATCCCAAGCATCAAACCATGTGGATTTGTCCACAGCATACATTAGTTCGATGAAATCGGACTCGATGTTAAAAACGGCCCCAGTTTGGGAAATCCCGTCGTTGATGATAGCTTGAACATCTTCTTTGTTCATGAGTTTGAAGTATTTGCCCGAAGAAAGGCAGGTTTCGATATGTCCCCGAACAAGGCTTTGCAACTGGATATCGGTGGCATCGATGAATTTTTGCCCAAGAATGGTGTTCAGTTTTTCACAGGCGTTCCGGTACCAATAACTGGTTTTTTCAATAAACTCGTCGTTTTGCCAGCGACGGGACTCCTTTTTGCCCAGCAAGCGGTAGCTGTGTTCAAGGGCCTGCTCAAGGCCGCCCGGGTTGACGCTCAACCCTTTTGTCGCCAGCCATTTGGCAATCAGGCGACCCAACTTGGGGAAATCGGTCAACAAGGTCGATTCAAAAGTGTAGGCATCTGCGATGCACGTTTTCAATTCGATTTTGGCTTTAAATTGATGAGTCAAAGAGGCAAGGTGCGCATCATTCAAAAAATCGCGGTCGATGACCAGCACGGATTTTTCCCAAAGGCTTTTTTGGTTTTTTATTTTGGAAAATACCGTCTTGTAGTGTGGGATTTGTTTCAGGACTTCGCCAACTCCGCCGAGGACCCAAAATGCATATTTTCGAGCGGGGAATTGTTTTAGCAGTATATCGAATGCCCTTGCGTCGTCTTCACC